>JAFWBF010000035.1 GCA_017507285.1 Bacteroidales bacterium
AAGTCTTTGAGATAATATTTTTGGCAAAAAAGCACAACCTATAATATTGAAAACGTAATATTTTTAGGTCAAAGAAGTCGGAAGTGGCGGTGCGAGCGCTCTCAGAGTGCAGTGAGAGCGCTCGCACCGCCACTTCCAAGACCCCTCATGGCAACAATATAGTCCTCTACCCTCCGCTCTAATACCAACAAAAAGAAAGAAGTACAGTTTGGGTAAAAGGCGACATATCACAAGCATTCAAACCTTACGATGATTGATTGGCAGACAGTACTTTCACAAACATTTCTCACTACCACAAGCACTATGCCACACCCCATTGACGACATCTCCTACCCTTGCAATTGACTCAAAAAAAATTGACAAATGATTTGCCCATACCTATACTTTTTTTGCCACTACCAGCGTTATACACCAAATTAACCCATCAACAATCCAACACATGAGAAAGGTAATCAATTTTGCTGTCCGCTTTTGGTGGATATTTCCACTTGCAACCCTCTTGCTTTTTGTTGTGGCAATGCTTTGTGGAGCAACAAACAACATTTTGATGCTTGTGCTATGCATAGTATCCATATTCAGTTTGTTGCCACAGTTGGTTGTGTTTGTCATCCTATTGTTTCAAAAGAAATGGTGGCGGGCTGTGGGCTGTGGCGTTGCAGGCATTGCCTCTGGATTATGTTGCATATTGCCCTTAGGTTTTTTATTGATGTTCGTAGTCTCGCTTTTCGATTACGAACCAGACAACTTTGGCAAAGAGCACCCCATACCCGAAGGATTGGAATACAACATACCGTTGGGCTACGTAAACGATTCGTTGGAACATTGCAGCTATGCTACCTCATCGACCGTCTACAACTATGAGGCAGAACCGATAGACAGCCTAGACAGCCAAACATGGCTACAGATATGGAATGATTTTCAAGGCGGTATGTACCTCTTCGATTTTTACCACCCTGCTCTCGACGACGGGACTATCTTTCTCCGCTTCTTCGAAGTAAGCGAGAATATAGAGCTCGCAGGTCACGACCTAAGGGGAAAGACCTCTGTGGAAATAGCCAACCATAGCTGCTTCGGCCAAATAGCCAACAAACAAGAATTTACCATCTACGCCGGCGACTGGGGCGACTACTATGCTGTACGTGTAGAAGTGTGGCACGAGCCCACGCAAGGAAAGCCCTCCAAACTGATGCAGAAAGTGTACCGAATGGAAGGGTGGATGAGATAAGAAAAGGGAATAACCATTAAACACAACATCATGAACAACGAACGCTTCTCGATACGGAAAAGGATAAAAAGTTTCGGCTACGCCTTTGCAGGGCTTAAGGTACTGTTTAAAGAGGAACATAACTCGTGGATACACGCTGTAGCGGCAGTGTGTGCTGTGGTGGCCGGCATAATGCTACACATTTCGACTATGGAATGGATAGCCATAATAATAGTGATAGCCATGGTAATTTCGGCCGAAATAATAAACTCGTCGCTAGAACGCACCGCTGACTTTGTGAAAGCCGAACGCGACGACCGCAAACGCGACATCAAAGACCTTGGAGCAGCAGCAGTGCTGGTATGTGCCATAGCCGCCGCCGCAGTAGGCACAATCATATTCCTACCCAAGCTGATAGTGCTATTGGGGATATAGCATATACAATACAAGCGGACATATCTTAGGATGTCCGCTTATGCACGTACCACAAGAGGCGCTACACCTTAGCGGTCAAAAGCACTAATAAAGCAAAACCACCGTACCCACCTTTTCTTTCTTACCCAGATTGTCTACATCATGGTAGTAGATAACGTATACGTATGTATCTTGTTGGCAATACATTCCTTTATATCTACCATCCCATGCTTCGATATTATTGGGCGAATGGAACACCAACTCGCCAATACGATTATAAACATAAACATCGTCTATAACAAACGACTGATCGTGTACTATTTCAAATCTATTAGCAGTTAGTGAGTGTGGAGTTATACAGTTCGGTACGTACAAATCGGACTGCTGATTGACGGTAAGCACCAAGTATACCGAGCTGTCGCAACCAGAATTGACCGTTGTCAAATGGCGACTATAGAAACCCTCCTTATTTTCACAAAATCCATATTCGTTGTAATAGTCACCTTCTCTTATCGTTGCATAAATAGTATCGTCATACATCATTCCCACCTTCAAAATCAAAGTAACAACACTATCGCAACCATATCCGGTTTGACCCTGACGAGTTATAACCGTATCCGTAGTCAAATAAAAACCATTTTGGTCGTAAACCTCGCCTTCGCAAATATAAGCCCAAATAGTGTCATGGTATGCAGGGTACACCGTAAGGTCGAGGCGCACGATACTGTCACAGCCGTATATCGTTTGCAGTGTATCAACATATATACCTGTTTCACTTTCGTTAAAGCCGTTATCAGCGTATACATCGTTAGAACAAATAGTAGCTTTTATTGTTGTATCGTATGTAGGACTTATATGCAACATAGCAGTAAGCGTGGTATCCAACCTTTCTTCGCCATTATATATCCTATATATATCGCATGAGATATTATATAACCCATGCTCAGGATATTGGTGAGAAATAGGGTATCCCTCTACAATAGTACCGTCACCTAAGTCCCAAACAACATTACTTGGAACATAACTTAACCCCAAATCGAAAGTGAAATTACTATCTATACTATGGCATATCTCAAAGCCATTAGGATAATCTGATGCACTTAAATCATTAATTATAAGTTGAGGTGGCATTGGCTCCGCTACAACCATAGAACCTATCGAATAAGAATAACTTTCCCATGGAGCCGATCCATATATGTGAGCTATAAAACCACTACCTTCGCTATACTGAGTGTTGCTGAGGGTATGAACTCCATGATTTATTTCTATCCTTGCATAGGATAATTCATGTCTAGATGGAACCAATATGAAATTTGAAGAAATACTACTACCATCTAAGGTCATATTTGGGACATTGGTCGTTTTTGTAACGATGTTTACAAAATGCTGATATCCTGCAGTTCCTGTACTAAATGTGGTAAACGTAACATCATTCATCTTCTGATGTATAGGATTTATTATCACCATGGAAGGGTCGCCATTCTCACCACCATAGCGACTACCGGTGAAATACAAGAACACACTTGCGGGCTCCGATGTCTTGAGGTATGAAACAGGATTGGTATTCGTTATCTCAAATTCGTAAGTCTGTCGTGCATTAAGGGTAGTAAGCAACACACTATCCTTCCATACTTGGCAGTTATTGTTCAAGGCCGTAACCTTTACCTTATCCTTCGTTCGCAACATCGAATTTGTTATCACAAACTCTCTACCCCAAGATAATGTTGGCATCATTTGTTCCACCACATGATCGGCTCCTTCATAACCAACAGGAATATGTGCATAATGATTTCCTGCAAAAACAGCTATCTTCTTATTCCCATTGACCGAAATCGTTGTACCTGAAAAATCGACATTTAAAAAATTTCTTGATGCTTGTACTTGGTAACATTGACCGGCATTCAATGTTACAGAAAATAATCTTCCGACAGTATGATAGATAGAATTCGCAGCAAGAATTATATCTACAGTAGTATTATCTTCCACCGCAACTATCGAAAACTCTGAGTAATCCTCATAAGTTTGTATAATATAATTGGAACCTAATGATGATGTTGACAATACATTAGTTAAATCATAAGTAAACGCCTTAAAATTACTAGCGTATAGAGATATCGAATCAGTAGTTGTGATATGTAATGCTTTATTTATTATAGAATCCGAGGCTAATCCATCATAAGATTCTGAATTGGGGATAGATATGGTGGTAATTTCGCCCGGAATAACCGTGAAAGAACTTGTCCATCCTGTATAAGGATTTTCGACCACTCCGATACAACTATCAGTTCCTATTGCAATAAGAGTCAATGCATCAACAGTTAAATCGTAATTTGGCAAAAATGTAACCCAAAAATCGGTTCCTACTGTACTTTGCGCTTTCATACCGGTATGGCAAAACACAGAAAGAAGTGCACAAACAAATATATTATATATCTTATTGCTGTTCATATTACATATATTTATTTCAAACAATTGTTGTCCCCTACTCTATTGCATACAGTTTTCGGGTTCCCTGCTTTTGAGCAACTATCATGTAATATCTGCTACTCATATTCATCCTTACTACATTTGATATCAATTATTCTCCTTCTAATATTCTTACTACTTATATAGACTACAAAACAAAGATTTCGATTCACAAAAAAGGTTAAAACATTTATTTATTCATCAATATTTCTGTACACAAAGGTACTAACTTTTTTCCATTATACAAAACAGTAGGATGTTTTTAATTTCCAGAGCGTCATTAAGTATATAATATACAAACAAATAGAAGTTATGTAAAACCCTACATCAATCAGTGAAATAAATTTATCACGTTCCTACATCTAAATTTCTCTAATCCAAGGATCAAAGTTACCCACCTCCACTGTAAAACTATATCCCAAGGCTTGGGACAAATATTCCAAGGCTTGGGACGAATATTTCAAGCTTTGGGATAAATATCCCAAAGCTTGGTATATTATTTTGCAGTAGGTTTTGATAAGTTTTACAGCACAGACAAATAACTTTCATAGTAGTAGTGGATATAAATTATAATATGGTTTGCAATATAAATGTAGTATATACCTTATTGTCTACATGGGTGTAAGAAGGCATAGGCTACATACAAAAAGGGTTACACCACATCCCTTGTGGCATAACCCTCAGAAATATTTGATTTGAGATATTATCTATTGCTTTTGCTTGTATGTAGGTTCGTTCTTTTTATATACCGAAGGCAGGTTGTTATCTTCTATGACATCAAGTTTTTCGTTTTC
>JAFWBF010000005.1 GCA_017507285.1 Bacteroidales bacterium
CAATCGTTTTCCGCTTTTGTTGAACGAGATGTTCGAAAATCCACCAAGGTTTAGGCAACCATCGTAATCGGCAAACAGCAATTCATCGCCTATAGGTACAAGTGGTGCTCCTTGTCCGCCCAATGCCACATCGAAGGTGCGAAAGTTGCCCACCACCAAATGGCCGGTTTCGGCGGCTATACTGTCGATGTCGCCAATCTGTGTGGTGATGCCTATATCGGGGCGGTGGAATATGGTATGGCCATGCGAGGCTATGAAATCCAACTTTTCTACACCATAGTGTTGTTTAAATTCGTTGACTTTTTTACCAAAATAATGGCCTAGGTCTACGTTGGCTTTTGCATATTCCCATGCCGATTTTTGTTCCAATTGGCTCAGTATTTCCTTCCATTCACCGGGGTAGGGGTAGGTGTGTGATGCCAATAGTTCAAAATTCCATTTGACGGTGTGCTCAAAGCGGCAGTAGGCTATATCCAATCCGTCGAGCGATGTGCCCGACATCAATCCTATTGTGTATAAGTTTGTTGTATCCATATCGTGTTGTTGTTATGTTTTGCAAATATACATCATTTTTCGCTTATGGCATTATTGGTCGGCAATTATTTTGGAACGATATGTAAAAGAATGACGGTTTATCCGAAAAAAAAGTGTACCTTTGTAGTTCTAAAAAAAATATGTAAACTTACTAAAATGAGTGGCAATAAAGTACTTGAGATACAAAATCTGACTGTCGATTTTTACCACGAAGGCAGCTTTCGCACGGTGGTGAAAGGCGTGAGCTATAGTGTGGAACGTGGCAAAACATTGGGGATTGTAGGCGAAAGTGGTTCGGGCAAGAGTGTCAGTTCCATGGCCGTGATGGGTCTTTTGCCTGGTAGTGGCAAGTGCAAAGTGTCGGGCAATATATGGTACTATGGCAAGGATGGCAGCCGGGTTGACCTCCTTTCGCTTACCGAAGAGCAGATGCGTGGCTATCGTGGTAGGCATATTTCGATGATTTTTCAAGAACCTATGACCTCGCTCAACCCTGTTCATACCTGTGGCGAACAGATAATAGAGGTGTTGCAAACTCATCAAAACATTTCGCATAGCGAGGCTTACGCTAAGGCTTTATTGCTTATGGAAGAAGTGCTTATACCACGACCGGAGAAGATAATGAAGAGCTATCCGCACCAGGTGTCGGGTGGACAAAAGCAGAGGGTGATGATAGCTATGGCGTTGGCTTGCAACCCCGATGTGCTTATTTCCGACGAGCCTACCACTGCCCTCGACGTTACGGTGCAAAAAACAATATTGGAACTGCTTGCCAATTTGCAGCAAAAGTATGGTATGGCCATTGTGTTCATTACTCACGATTTGGGAGTTATTGCCAACATCGCCCATGATGTGGCAGTGCTTTACAAAGGTGAGATAGTAGAACACAAATCTACCGGCGAACTTTTTGCTAACCCTTCACACCCTTATACCAAAGGTTTGTTGGCTTGCCGTCCACCGTTGGATAGCAGGCCTTTAAGACTTTATACCGTGGCCGACTACCTGAGCGGAAATGCAAAGGCCAATCCTCCTTGCGAAACTATTGAGCAACGATTGTTGCGACACAAACAAATCTATTCGCAATCTCCTTTGCTAAGTGTTAAAGACCTTGAAGTAACCTATCCGTTAAAAAAGAGCATTACCGGCAAGGTGTTGCAAAGCCTGACCGCAGTGGATAAGGTTAGCTTTGATGTATATCGTGGCGAAACATTGGGACTTGTAGGCGAAAGCGGTTGCGGCAAAACCACTTTGGGACGGGCTTTGATGCGGCTGATAGACAAAAGCAGTGGCAATATCACTTTCGAAGATATACGCCTCGACCTCCTTAGCACCAAGCAAATGCGTATGCTTAGACCCAAAGTGCAGATAATTTTTCAGGACCCTTATTCGTCGCTCAATCCGCGCATAACAGTGGGCGATGCCATTATGGAACCGCTAAGGGTATGGAACAAAGGTGGAAACAACAACCACGAACGTAAACAATATGTTATAGAGCTTATGAAAGAAGTGGGGCTGGACGAGGAGCATTATAACCGTTATCCCCATGAGTTTTCTGGTGGGCAACGCCAAAGGGTGTGTATTGCACGGGCATTGGCACTGAAACCATCGCTGGTGGTATGTGACGAAAGCGTGTCGGCTCTCGATGTGTCGGTGCAGGCTCAGGTGCTTAACCTCCTCAACGACCTCAAAAACAAATGGGGTTTTACCTATATATTTATATCCCACGACCTATCGGTGGTCAAATTCCTTGCCGACCGATTGATGATAATGCGACAAGGAAAAGTGGTGGAGATGGGCGATGCCGACGCCATATATGCCAATCCGCAGCAGGAATACACCCGCAATCTTATCAATGCAATACCTAAAGTAGAGAACAATACAGTGGATGCCGATTGCTAAACAATCCATCGCCAATATGTCAATATGCGACGAAACTACAAGCCAAGTTTCGTCGCATTTTTGCGGCTATGTAAAATATACTGTGTCAACTATTCATTTTAGATTTTATTTTGCTATATCCCTACACCTCATTCTGCGGCTTGCAACCCATTGTGTAGGAAGATGTGTCTTATAAACTTCCCTGACTGGGCTAAAAACTTTGTAGACTTGACTAAAAAAGTTTATAGACTTGCTATAACGATACAACTCATGTATCTGTCACGCTTTGTAGATGAGGATGTGTAGCTGACACAGAATCAGTTGGCAGAGATTTATGATACAACGCAAGAGAATATTTCGATGCACATCAGCAACATCTATAAAGATGGAGAACTAGACTTGGAGGCAACCCACAAGAAAAACTTGTTAGTTCGTCAGGAGGGGAATCGCAGGTAAAACGAAATATTGACCACTATAATTTGGATATGATTATTGCCTTGGGTTATAGAGTGCAATCGCAATTGGCTACACGTTTCCGCCGATGGGCTACACAACGTTTGCATGAATATATCCAGAAGGATATTCGTGCTGTATATTATATTGTTAGCACCAGAACAATTACAGGAAAAAAAGCCAAGCAAGATGAGGTTATAGATGCAAATGTAACGGATTTACGTTTGGCATTTGAATTGGAATTCAGTCATAAGATTTTTAATGACATCAAACCAATAGACACTTCCAAATTTATAAGCTACACTTTTATCGATACTACATTTGATAAGATGAATGAATGGCTTTGTGAATGATAAGTTGTAACAGAATTAGATTGTTGATTCTTGGAAAAACAAGTAGAGAGTAAGGGACTGAAAAACAAGCCACAGTCAGGAACGGTCTAAACAAAGGGCAATAAAAACCACAGTTATGCTTTTACGAAGGTGAATCAAACAAAAAAAGAGAACTACCCTGGAGTAGTTCTCTTTTGTATAATTGTTATTGGATTTTATTTTCCTGATGTATATCCTTTCAGTAGACCAACGTTTGCTTCGGCAATAAAGTCAAATATCAGTTTGCCTTCATCGGTGTTGGCATATTGTTCTTTGGCCAATTCTACTGCACGCGAAACAGTGTATCCTTTTTGGAAAATATAGCGGTATATGTCTTGAATAGTGTTGATAGATTCTTTTGAGAATCCTCTTCTGTTCAAGCCAACCGAATTGATACCTGCATAGGCTATTGGGTAGCGTGCCGCTCTTATGAATGGTGGAACGTCCTTGTCTACTAGCGAACCGCCTGCGGTTATAACATGGTCGCCAATTTTTACAAATTGCAATATCGCAGTTTTTCCGCCAAGTATCACATAGTCGCCTATAATAACGTGGCCTGCCAAAGTTGCATTATTTGCCAATACACAATTGTTTCCTACAATACAATCGTGAGCAACGTGTACGTAGGCCATCAGCAGGTTGTTGTTACCTATCTCTGTTCTTCCCAATGCCGATGTTCCTCTATTGATGGTTACGCATTCGCGAATAGTATTGTTGTCGCCAATAATTACAGTTGTATACTCGTTGTTGAACTTCAAATCCTGAGGTATTGCAGCTATTACTGCTCCAGGGAATATTCTACAGTTTTTACCTATTCTTGCACCAGGAAAAATAGTTACATTCGGACCTATCCATGTACCATCACCAATCTCAACATCATCGTAGATGGTAACGAAATTGGATATTTCTACATTTTCTCCTATCTTTGCATTAGGATGTATATCAGCAAATTTTGAGTGCATGACTGTTATTAATTATTTTTGTTTTTTATTACTTGTGCCATCATTGATGCCGAAGACACCATTGTGTTTCCAACATATATCTCGCCATCCATCTTAACGAATGTTCTGCGTAGAGGTTCGGTAACTTTTAGTTTGATAATCAGAGTGTCGCCGGGTACTACTTTTCCACGGAATTTTACATCATCTATTTTGGCAAAGTAGGTGGAGTAGTTTTCAGGATCAGGAACGTCTTTCAGAACAAGCACACCACCTGTTTGTGCCATAGCTTCTATTTGCAATACGCCCGGCATAACGGGTTGGTCGGGAAAATGGCCTTGGAAATAGGCTTCATTTCCTGTAACGTTCTTTATACCTATTATATAATCCTCCCCCACTTCCACTATCTTATCTATCATCAAGAATGGGTAACGGTGTGGCAACAAACCTTTTATTTGGTTTATATCATAAACTGGTTTTTGGTTTGGATCGTAAGTTGGAATTTTTGAATTATCACTCATATCTATGTGGTTTTTAACTAATTTAGCAAATTCAACATTTGATTTATGTCCCGGACATGATGCATAGAAATGTCCTTTTATTCTTCCGCCTATCAACGACAAATCTCCAATAAAATCTAGAAGTTTGTGGCGTGCAGGTTCGTTTTCATAGTGCTTTTGTACATTGTTAAGAATACCTTCTTTTACCTCTATCTTTGTAATATCCTTATTAAACAAACCGGCCAAACGATTCAAATCCTCTTGGTTCAGTTCTTTGTTTACAAAGATAAGTGCGTTGTCAACGTCGCCTCCTTTTATAAGGTTTAATTTTTGAAGGTACTCTATTTCATGGAGAAAAACAAATGTTCTACATCTCGACAATTCTTTTTCGTAGTCGTCTGCTTCAGAGTAATTGGCAATTTGTTCGCCCAACACTTTTGTGTTGTAGTTTATAAAGGTTTGTACTTTAAAATCATCGGCAGGTACACCTATAATTTCTATATTATTATCTGTGTCGCGGTAGCAGATGGTTTCTTTTAGGGTATAGTATTTACGTTCAGCTTCTTGTTCTATTATACCGACCTTTTTGATTTCTTCTACCCAAAAACGCGGACTTCCATCAAGTATAGGAACTTCATCACCATCAAGTTCTACAATTACGTTATCAACGTTCAGACCTGTCAGAGCAGATAGTAGATGTTCGATGGTGGCAATACGTACTCCGTTTTTGTGTAAGGTGGTTCCTCTCGAAGTGTCTCCCACGTATGTTACCAAAGCAGGGATTTCGGGTGTACCTTCGATGTCTACCCTTCGAAAAACCACTCCACAATCGGTAGTGGCAGGTAGCAGAGTTACTCTTACATTATGACCGGTATGTAGGCCTTTTCCACAGAGTTGTATTTTATCTTTTATTGTAGTTTGTTTCTCCATAACGGTGTGCAAAGGTACGAAAAATAATTCATATAGCGAAAATTAATTGCATATCTTTAATAATCATACATATAATTGTTGATGATTTATTTTTCGTATCATCATTTCTACTTTGTATATTGATTTTTTAATATTGTTTTCTGTTTGCAGGTTTTAGTTTATAGTTGTCCATTTTGTAGATGTATGTTGCCTGATTTTCGAAGCCGTCTGTTTCCGTTGGGCGTTTGAAAAGCATTGGATACATAATAGCAGAGTTCTTAGGTAAATTTGGATTCTTCCAAAATTCCGAACCCCTTCTGTGTAGTCCCAATACAAATTGGATAATCAAATCGTTGCCTATAAGGGCATAATCGCCAATGGGTTCTGTTTTGAATCGTTCTTTAAATTTGTCGATAAACTCTTTATGATTGGGATTTGCATAATCCAAGAATGTATTATTGATAGTGTGATATTCCAATCGTTGCAATTGGTTGTAATCAATATCATTATACATCTTTATATAGTTTTGGGTAGTTATCAGCGTAGGGGTGGTTTTTTTCAACGAGAAGAGTTTGTTTAACAAGTTGATAGTGTATGCTTTGTTTTTTCCCGGTGCTTCGTCGTAAATACTTACAACTACATTGCCGTTGTCGTTTTTGAGCATTTGCAATAATCTGTTGCTTGCCGCCCAGCTAAACAAAGTATATTCAATGTCCTTTTGTTCGGATAATTGTTTTTTAAACTCTTCAAACCATTGTTTCTCTAAACTTGAATTAGAATGTATCAGATATAAATGTGGATTATTGAAGTTGTTTTTCACAACGCCAAGTATTGCTTTTACCGATCCTTCAATTGATGGCATATACTTTATCACATAAGGATTATCTTTTAATATTGCATCCCTGTCAGACAAAGAGTTGATTACAAATATTCTGTTTTCTTTTGCCAGTTCGGCCAACTTTTCGAAAGAATGTTGAAATAGAGCTGCTATTATAAAATCAGATCTTGCTATATCATATTCGCTAAAGGCTTGTTCTATTTTCTTTGGGTCATCGTCGGGAATATCCACCACATTCAAAACCACACTATAGCCTTCGGCTTCCAAATAGTCCAACCCCATCAATATGCCTTCGTAAAATTGTATAAAGGTGAAAGATTTATATGTTCTGCGACGACGTTGCTCTATGTCGAATTTTGATGTAGATATTTCGCCTATATTATCCAAAAACAATGGCATCATGAGTGTAACATGAATCTTATCCTTGTCAATACGGTCGCGTACAGAAAAGTTGGAAGGAACTTTTTGTCTCATTACCTTGTCTGAACTATCGTCAGTTTTTGTATTTTCGGTTCCTTCTAAAGGCATCTTTAAAATCATTCCAACCTTAAGTCCCGACTCTTTTAGCTCCGGATTCAAATTCTCTATATCATCAATAGATACTTTGTATATCTTGGAAAGGTTGTACAACGTTTGACCTTTTTTTACTTCTACATATCTGTATGACGATTTTTCCGGAGTATTGCCATCATTGTCTGTTACAGGAATCCAAATGGTATCGCCTATCAACAACTTATCCATGTCTTTTTTTATCACAGCATCATAGTATTTTACTCCGTATGCACGTGAAACTGAAAACACAGTTTGTCCATGTTCTACTACATGAACATAATATTTCTTTCCGTTCAATGTTTGTTTCACTTTGGATTTGGTTATACCATCTTGGCCAAAGCAAACAACAAATATGAACAACGCTGTAAGAAAAATACTCGTTTTTTTCATGTGGAAGAATTTAAGTTGTTAATTTGTAATATCCAATTATATCTCTGACACAATTACTTATTATTCCCATTCAATAGTTGCAGGTGGCTTAGAGCTAATGTCATACACTACTCTGTTTACACCTCTTACTTTATTTATGATGTCGTTAGACACCTTGGCCAAGAAGTCGTATGGAAGGTGAGACCAATCGGCGGTCATACCGTCGATAGATTCCACTGCACGTATTGCCACAACGTTTTCGTATGTGCGTTCGTCGCCCATAACTCCAACCGATTGAACAGGTAGCAATACTGCTCCGGCTTGCCATACTTTGTCGTATAATCCAAACTCTCTAAGTTGGCTTATAAATATATGGTCTACTTCTTGCAAGATAGCTATCTTTTCGGGAGTGATATCGCCCAATATGCGTATGGCCAAACCCGGACCGGGGAATGGATGACGACCCAAAAGGTCTTGTTTCAATCCTATTTGTTGACCTACCTTTCTAACTTCATCTTTGAATAAAGTGCGTAGAGGTTCAACAACTTTTAGTTTCATATACTCGGGCAAACCACCAACGTTGTGGTGCGATTTGATAGTTACCGAAGGTCCTTTTACCGAAGCCGATTCGATAACATCAGGATAAATTGTTCCTTGAGCCAACCATTTAACGTCCTTTATTTTCTTTGCCTCTTCGTCAAATACGTCTATAAAAGTTTTGCCTATTATTTTTCTCTTCTTTTCGGGATCTGTTACACCTTTAAGCTCTGAATAGAAAAGGTCTTTTGCATTCACACCCTTTACATTCAATCCCATATCTTTGTACGACTCAAGTACACTTTCAAATTCGTTTTTGCGTAGCAATCCGTTGTCGACAAATATACAATGTAGGTTTTGACCAATGGCTTTGTTGAGCAATACTGCTGCCACCGACGAATCTACACCGCCCGAAAGTCCAAGTACTACCTTGTCGTTGCCAAGTTGTTGGCGCAGTTGCTCGACCATTTCGTCTACGAAAGTTTGAGAAGTCCATGATTGGTCGCAACCGCAAATACCTACCACAAAGTTCTTAATCAATGTCAATCCATCCAACGAGTGTGTTGTTTCGGGGTGGAATTGAATAGCGTATGTTTCTTCGCCTTCAATACGGTAACCGGCATATTTCACATCTTTGGTACTACAAATCAATTTATAGTTGCTTGGAATATCTAATATAGTATCGCCGTGAGACATCCATACTTGGCTCTTTTCGGGTATTCCCTTCATAAGAACACAATCGTTATCAACAAAGTGCAAGTTTGCACGACCATACTCGCGATGTGCCGATGGCGACACTTGACCACCACCTATTTTTACCAAGTATTGGGCTCCATAGCATATTGCCAATAAAGGCAATTTTCCTTTGATGTTGGATAAATCAGGGATAGGTGCATCTTTATCGTTGCAGGAATATGGACTGCCAGACAATATCACACCTTTTATATCAGAAGTGATTTCCGGAATTTTATTGTAAGCGTATATTTCACAATAAATATTAAGTTCTCTTACTTTGCGTGCAATTAGCTGAGTGTACTGAGAACCAAAGTCTAATATCAATATTTTTTGCATAATATTTCGTGTTGAATAAACTTCAAAGTTACGTATTTTTTTGCATTTATCGCTCATTTTGATAATAAATTATTTCTTTTTTTTCGAAATATTATCTTCAATTGTTTGATATATATAGTTTTACATAGTTGAAATTTTATTTTTTTATACCTGCATTTTTTTATCTTTGATTTGGACACACTTATTTTCGATGTTTAGTTGGTTTTACTTCTAAAAAACATATTGTAATTAAGTTGTTTGCTTGTTTATAAAATCACAGTTATAGTTCTCTGTTTTTATACCCTATCATCATTCGGTTCACGATAGGGTGTTGCGAGCACGACGGTATACTATCAATCCTTATTCCGATATGCAGGTTTAAAATTCCTCCTGATGCACTTGTATTTTCCTCCCGATGCCGATGCAATTGCCTCGTGATGTAGATAAATCTGTATCCTGATCTAAATTTCACATCTTCGTTTGTAGATTTTCAGCATGTATATCGCATGATTTTTACTGTGTATGATTATATAGTTGAGTATCAATGATTCTAATTTATTCTGTTGGGAGCATCAAAAAAGGGTTTCACACCTTGTGCAAAACCCTCTTGTCGTTTTCTGGTCTGATAGACTAATAATCTATTCGTTTAAAC
>JAFWBF010000036.1 GCA_017507285.1 Bacteroidales bacterium
AACGGGAACGGGGACTTTCACATCGGCATTATCGGGCCTTACCGACAGCACAACCTACTACTTCCGCGCCTACGCCACCAACGAGAAAGGCACCGGCTACGGACAGGAATACTCGTTCCGCACGCTGAGCAACTACATAGGCGGGCACAAGTATGTAGATCTAGGCCTTCCAAGCGGACTGAAATGGGCTACTTGCAACCTTGGCGCCAACCACGAGTGGGACCAAGGCAACTACTACGCTTGGGGCGAGACAGAGACAAAAGAGATATACTCCACTTTCAACTGCCTTACAACCGACATAGAGACAACCAACATCAGCAGCAACCCCAATATGGACGCAGCCACAGCACATTGGGGACACACATGGCGTATGCCCACCACAAGCGAGACTTTGGAGCTTATGATAAACTGTACCAGAGAATGGGTAGTGATAAACAACGTTGGTGGCTGCCGATTTACAGGTCCTAACGGCAATAGCATATTCATACCCGCCGCAGGCCGGTATTACGAAAATCAGCACCTGGCCTCCGACTACGGCTTTTATTGGACAGGCACGGCACCTCAAAGCATAATATTCGGTAGTGCTATGAAATTCGACTCGCAGACTCGACCCGATGCCATCAACCAAGGAATCGATCGTGGCTATGGGTGCTCAATACGGCCGGTATCGGACTAAAAGATGAGGAAACCTATAATCAACCAAACCTACCCTTGCAATAGACCGGCACTACACAGCATGGGTGGTTTGGTGATACGAGACCAAATAAATAAGTAACAGCTAATATCAACAAAGAAAGTCGGATAATCAGCCTCTCACCTCTCGACCAATTACCCGACTTATCCTCGCTTCTAAATCTCTTTATATCTTTCTTCTAATATTGTCCTTCTCCTTCTTTGTAAGCCAAAAACCGTACACCTCGCTTACATTTCCGGCCGTAACAAAGGCATCGATACCCTCGTCGTTGATAAGTTTCATCAAGCGGGTAAACTCGTCCTTGTTCAGCAAGGCTTCAATTTCAACCTTCTTTTCGTTGCTGTATCCGCCCGTAACTTCGTAAAGAGTAACGCCTCGTACAAGATCGTGGATAATAAAATCTTTCAACTTCTCGTGCTGCGACGATATTATGCACACACGCTTTTTGGAGTTTAGACCTGCGGTAAAGAAGTCGACCACCAAACCATTGATCCAAGTACCAATCAAGCCAATCACCACCATGTGGAAGGGATTGATGGCAAAAGCAGTGCAACAAATAATGGCTCCGGCCACCGACACCGAAGCACCAATGTCAAAATGCAGATATTTGTTTACAATCTTGGCCAATATATCCAAACCACCGGTACTAGCATTTATCTTGAAAAGCACCGTTTGCGCAGCACTAAGCAGGAGCACAAAACACACGAGGTCGAACCAAATATCGCCCATAACCGATGGTATTTGAGCATCGGGCTGAATAAATTTTTCGTAAGGGAAATAAGTTTCCAGTACCCTCATTAAAGGCCCAAGTATAAGGGCTGTGTAAACAGTTTTGATGCCGAACTCTTTGCCTATAAGGAAGTATGCAAGTACAAGCAACACGGCATTGATAACCAAAATAACCGTTGATACCGGCAAAGCTACTCCAAACAAACTTTCCGACACCCCGCTAATAACAATCGAAAGCCCCGAAATAGTACCGATAATAAGCTTGCTAGGCACAAGAAAATAATAAACAGCACACGCTGTTACCATCATTCCAACGGTCATTATAACCAACTCGACCCAAAATTTGCGAGTCTTCAAAACATTAAGTATTCTTGATAACATATATAACTTATTACATTTAAAATATTTACACTACCAATAGTATAATCATTTACATGGTGCAAATGTACACATTTTTATTGGAATAACAGCAATAAATGGAACAAAAATACGGCAGTGGCAATTGCCACACTTAAGGGCTGTAGCCACATGGTTACGCCCCATAAACATGGTAATTGCATATAAACAATAGAGGGTTGCAACATTGTTGCAACCCTCTATCAGATATTATTCCAAATTCAACGAAGTCTTTATAGCTTTTATCTTGCTGTCTAAAGCGCTGTTTACGTTGTCGAAGTCTTCCGGCTTGCCTAGCTCGCCCTTTACACCAAAGTAGAATTTTATCTTCGGTTCGGTTCCCGACGGACGTACCGACACCTTGCTACCATCGGCAGTAAAGAACTGTAGCACATTCGACTTTGGCAAATTTATAGCCTCTACAGCACCTGTTTGTAAGTTGGTCGAGGTTTGCAACTGATAGTCCTTTATGCACACCACCTTGCTACCGGCTATCTCTTTTGGAGGATTGCTACGGTAGTCCACCATCATTTGTTTAATTTCTTCATTTCCCGACTTGCCTTTTTTTGTCATAGACAATAGATCTTCTTTATAGAATCCGTATTCTTTGTACAAGTCAACCAAGACATCAAAAAATGTCTTCCCATTATCGGCAGCCCATGCAGCAATCTCGGCTATCATGGCACATGTGCTTACAGCATCTTTGTCTCTCACAAAATCGCCAATCATATAGCCATAGCTTTCCTCGCCACCACCAATAAAGACTTCTTTGCCTTCTAGTTCTTTTATCTTATCGGCAATAAACTTAAATCCGGTAAGTACATCGTACGACTTCACTCCATTGCGTTCGGCAATATCCTTTATAAGTTCGGAAGTTACTATTGTTTTTACAATAAATTCCTTGCCGGCAAGCTTATTGTTAAGCTTCCATTGGTTTACAAGATAGTATGTAAGCACCGAAGCCGTTTGATTTCCATTCAGCAGAATCCACTGTCCGTCTTTGCGTTTCACGGCAATACCCACGCGGTCGGCATCAGGGTCTGTAGCCATAACTATATCGGCATCTATATCCTTGGCCAATGCTATTGCCATTTCCAACGCCGACTTTTCTTCGGGATTTGGCGACTTTACGGTAGGGAAGTTACCATCATTAACAGCTTGTTCCTTTACCATCGTAACGTTGGTGAATCCCAATCTCTGCAATATCGCCGGCACCAAAGTTACACCTGTACCATGAAGCGGAGTATATACAATCTTGATATCACTATGCCTACGTATAACATCAGGTAATAGGCAATTCTTCTCTACCCTATCCAAATATATCTTATCAATCTCTTCGCCTATTATCTCTATATTATCTTCATTACCGCTCATCTTTATATCTTCGAGCGATTTTATCTTCAGCACTTCATCAATAACATTGGTATCGTGCGGAGCTACAAACTGACCACCATCGTCCCAATATGCTTTGTAACCATTATATTCCTTGGGATTGTGCGAGGCAGTTATCATCACCCCTACTTGACAACCCAACTGACGAACAGCAAATGACAGTTCGGGTGTTGGACGCAGTTTGTCAAAAAGATATACATGTATACCATTTGCAGCCAACACGTTTGCAGTAATCTTGGCAAACAATGGGCTGTTGTTTCTACAATCGTAAGCCACAGCTGCCTTAAGGTTTTTCACATTGGGAAATGAACTAATGACATAATTGGCCAATCCTTGAGTAGCCATAGCCACAGTATATTTGTTCATACGGTTGGTACCTACTCCCATAATACCGCGAAGTCCACCGGTACCAAACTCCAAGTTTTTATAAAAACTTTCATTCAGCTCGCTCTGATTTTCGGCAATCATCTTGCGAATAGCCTCTTTCGTTTCTTCGTCGTAATTGCCATTCAGCCATTTCTGCACATTTTCTTGCGCTGTAATATCAATATTCAATTCCATGACATTCATATTATTATATATTATTATTTATCATTATTAATAAAAGGCAAAAAACTTTCTATCCTTAAACCGTGGTTGTCATAAACAGCATAATACTTATCAGTTACCCACTGCCCTAAATTGATATATCGTGTGTTTGGCCCTATAAATCTATCCAACAATAGATGTCTATGCCCAAATATACAATAGTCGTAATGCTTATCATTCAAAGCCTTTTTACAATATAAGGTTATATCCTCCTTATCGTCGCCAAAATAGGTCAAGTCCATCTCCGAATGGGAAAACCTGCTACGCTTGGAACAAAACTTAGCCAACGACATTCCTGTATAAGGATGCAACGAGGCAAATAGTTTTTGACATATTTTACTTGCAAACAATAATTTCAAGAAATTGTATTTCTTATCGTTCTTACCCAACCCATCGCCATGGCCTACCATAAATTCCTTACCATCGTAGGTAAACCTCCAAGGCCCTGAGTAGGTGTTTATCCCCAATTCCTTGGAAAAATAGTCGAATATCCACATATCGTGATTACCTATCGCATAGTGTATCTCTATACCCATGTCTGACAATTCGGCCAATTTACCTAGCACACGCACATAACCACGAGGTACCACATGCTTATAAGAAAACCAAAAATCGAATATATCTCCCAGCAGAAATATCTTCTTGGCATCGACCTTTACATAGTCGAGCCATGCCACAAACATCTGCTCCCTCCCCTTTTCGTCAGGCGGTATACCCAAGTGTATATCCGAAATAAAGTATAACTTTGTTCGTTCTTGCATAAGCCGTCAGCTAATAGAGAAAAGGCTAGTTACCCATAGTTATTGTTGCTTCATCAGCCGTGCTGCCATACTTAAACCTCATCTTCTGCATAGTGTTGCCAAAGTTTAAAGTATGTGGATTCTCAGGTAACGAGTTTTTCAGTCCGTCATTTACCACCTCATAGTAGTCAAATCCCTGTTCGGGATTTATAAGTGGTATAGTGTTGAAAGTTTTATACAATGCTATCAGTGTTGAAAGCGAACCACTGTTTTCTTGAACAAAGTTTACCACAAAGTCTTGTTGTTCATAATAAGCATTGAGATAAATGCTATCCAACAATTCTTTCTCCTTCTTTATAAAATTGACATCGGGATTCTGCACTAGCACATCGTACACTCTCTTTATAGAGTCTAAACGGTCGACACCCATAATGGAATAATCATTCAACTGCCATAACAACTGCGACTCGGGCGAGCCTACCAGCTGATAGGTACGCGAAAGATTATTGTAGTCGCCGGTAAGTTTTATCTTCTCCCTATAGTCGGGTAGCAACATTATAAAATCCTCTTGCGACACTACCACGTTGTAAAAACTCTTATACGGCATTTTGTATTTAAACTTAAATTCGCCTTTATCATCAAGCTTCACAGAGTCAATAAATATAATCTCCGTAGGGGTAATCTCTTCTATAACAACATATTTACCCTCACCACCTTTTAGATACCCTTCAATAGTAAAACTTTCTCTATTGTTTTGGCACGAAACAGCCACAATACATATAGCAAGTAATAATAGTATTTTTCTCATTATCATCAAATTTTATATAGTTGCAATAATTAACGAAATAACGTTTTATTTATTATTTCGGTTCTGTTTTTATCTTTTATTTTCTATAAGCTTCATAGCAAAGTATCATATCGGCCAATACCAATGCCGCCATTGCCTCTACCACCGGCACAGCTCTAGGTACTTGGCAGCAGTCGTGTCTACCACCCAATTGCACTATTTTTCATTGCCGTTTTTATCCACTATCGCAATAGGTTTTACCAATGATGCTATAGGTTTGAATGCCACACGAAACACTATATCTTCGCCATTGGATATTCCTCCCTGTATTCCTCCCGAATGATTGGTACGAGTGGCAAAATGACTATCAAACAAATCCAAGCTATCACTACCCAACATTGAGGCAGCTCCAAATCCATCACCATAGTCGAAACCTTTTACCGAAGATATGCTCAGCATGGCTTTTGCCAAGTCGGCTTGTAATTTATCAAATATTGGTTCGCCCAATCCTACAGGACAATTCTTTAGCACACACGTTACTATTCCCCCTACCGTATCGCCATTATCGGCCACTGTTTCCAAAAGAATTTTCATCTCCCTGGCCTTATCCACATCTGGACAATAAAAAGGGTTGCTATCCCTTGTAGACAAATCCAACTGTTCCCATTTTCTATCAACACACACACTTCCTATCTGCGAGGTATAAGCCGTAATGGTTATTCCATATTTCTCCAACAATTGTTTGGCAATACATCCTGCCACTACCCTTGCCACAGTTTCCCTTGCCGATGCTCTTCCGCCACCACGATGGTCGCGTATGCCATACTTTGCCTGATATGTATAGTCGGCATGCGACGGGCGAAAAGCATCCTTCAACACATCATAGTCTTCAGAACATTGTGCCTTATTTTCTACATAGAACATAATAGGTGTACCCAACGTTTTACCTTCAAACACCCCCGATACGATATTTACCACATCATCTTCCATACGAGTGGTAGAGAATTTCCCCTTAGGCTTTCGACGAGACAACTCATAACCAATGCGGTCGAAGTCTATTTCTATTCCCGACGGGCATCCATCTATAACCCCTCCTATACACTTGCCATGCGACTCTCCAAAAGAGGTAAACCGAAACATTTTGCCTATTGTATTACCCCACATAAACAATCTATTTTTATCTTTTCTTATCTAAACAGAAAGAAGCCCAAAAGAACTTTGGACTTCTTTCCTATCAATATATCTTTACAATATATGTTTATTTTACAATTTCTATAAGTTCCACTTCAAAAATCAGTAGCGATCCAGGAGGAATTTGTCCGGCAGGAAAGTTGCCATATCCCAAACTACTAGGTATATAGAACATGTACTTGGATCCCTCGGACATCAACTGTATACCTTCTACCCATCCGGCAATAAAACGGTTTACTTCGCCTACAAGAGGTTGACCACGGTCATAAGAGCTATCAAACTGTGTTCCATCAAGCAATGTTCCTCTATAATGAAACTTTACTTTATCGGTAGCCTTAGGCTTGTTACCCTTACCTTGTTCTATTATCTTATATTGTAGTCCCGACTTGGTTTCGTATACCGATTTATTGTTTCGATTCTCGGCCAAGAACTTATTTCCTGTTTCGATATTCTTTTGTGCTTCATTTTCCATGTGCTTTTGCTGACGCACTTGCAATTCGTTCAGAATCTTCTTCACATCATCTTCGCCAAATCGGCTTTCACCTTTCGACATATCCATCATTGCCTTAGTTAATATCTCATAATCAATAGGCAACTGTTGCAATCCGTTAGCAATATCGCAACCTACTGCGTAGGACAACGAATCTTCAAAAGTCTTCAACTCTACCTTTTTAGTCTGAGCATTAGCAACCAATGGAAGCACCAATGTTGCCACAAGAAATATCTTCTTCATAGGAATATTATCTTTGTAGTGTTTTTATTTCAGCAGTTCCGTCCAAAACTTCTTTACCACACATAGCCAAGGCCAACATTTCGTTTTCACCTTTATAAACAGCCACAGGAGCTATCCAGTCAACGTGTTCGGCTATTTGTGCCATCCAAGGTTTGCTGTATGCAATACCGCCGGTAAGTAATATTGCATCAACTTTACCTTTCACTGTAGCTGCCAAACGGCTTATTTCCAAACTTACTTGATAGCAGAATGCATCAACCATAAGTTTACATTTTTCATCACCTTCCAATGCTTTTACCTCTACTTCGTAGGCATCATTGGTTCCCAAGTAAGCTACGAAACCACCTTCGGCTGTAATCATCTTAATGATTTCTTGCTTAGTATATTTTCCACTGAAACATACCTCTACTAATTTACTCGAGTTGATAGAACCTGCACGAGTAGTGGACATAGCACCTAATCCGCATAATGCTCTGTTTACCTCAATCACCTTTCCATGGCTATGGACACCTACAGATACACCGCCGCCCATGTGTGCAATGATAAGATTCATATCTTCATATCTTTTACCTTGTTCACGAGCATATAATTTGGCAGTCATTTTTTGGTTCAAGCAGTGCCAAATCACGCCTTCGTACTCAGGATTAAGGTCAAATACAGGATGTCCCGATATTTTTGCCACCTCAGGTCTTTCGTCAACTATACCAGGGTCGGCAATATACGATGCTTCCAAACCAATTTCTTTGGCTATACTATCGGCTATCAACGAACCAAGGTTGCAAGCATGTTTACCTTGAATACCTGCACGACATTCTTCCAACATTTTATCGTTTACACGATAAATACCCGATTCGCAAGGTTTGGTCAAACCGCCACGTCCCACTACTATAGCTATGTCTTTCACATCAACATCATGTTTCTTCAACATATCCAAAATAGTGTTTTTGCGATAATCAAACTGATCGGCTATTTCGGCAAATTGTTTGATTTCTTCGATAGGGTGTTTGATATTTTCTGTAAACACTTCTGTTTCGCCATCATATACAGAAGCCTTTGTGCTTGTTGCACCGGGGTTTATTGCTAAGCAATATCTTTTTTCTGCACTCATTTATATTATAGTTTTTTATCAATAATCAATGTTTTAACGTTGTGCAAAATTACACATTTATTCAGAATAAATCAACCCTTACACTATCTTTTTATGCATTTTCACTATATTTAACTGCAGTACACAACCTATCAAACAGGTATTATCCTTATTTTCAACCATAAAATCAAAACTTATCAAACTATCTTATCATAGACAATTTTAGCAAAAATCATCCCAAGTTTTCTATTTTATACCTCCCGTCAAATAAATTTGCAAACAATCTCGCACACAAATACTCCCTACATTTGTTTTTATACAAGCAAAGGGGAAAATTTCCCTCACGAGGAACCCCTACCTACATCACGAGGGAGTTTGATTTACATCGGGAGGAAAATTCATCTAAATCACGAGGGAATTTTAAGGTGATATAGTGGGATAAATTTGACGGTATACCGTCGTAGCGGTGACACCCTATTAGGAAGAGATTGATGATAGGGTGCAATAACAAGTTCTAAAATTCCACATTCGAACAAATAAAAGAACAACCTATTAAACTTTTACCCTTGCAAAATCAACACTCCACAATTTTTAGAAATTACCTTGATTATTTATTTGGTCTTTTCTTCTATTATTGATGAGAGTAAATTATATACTTCCAATGCCTTAGAATCATCGACCAATAGGCGTCTATGCTTATCCAAAGTTTTCGTGTCGCCACGTTTGGCAGGTCCGGTCTGTAGACTCCATAGGTTGCCGTATTGTATTTTTTTGGCTGTTTCGCTGATAAGGGGATGTATTATCTCAAAAGGCAGGTTGTGTTGTTCCATTATCTGTTGAGCCATGGCATTGATGCAGTTGCCAAAATTGCTGGCAAACACAGAGGCCAAATGCAGATATCTTCGTTGCTCGCCATTAAGGCTGTATACCGATGGCGATATAGTTGAGGCCATAGCCTTAAGCATATCTAAGGTATTGACATTGGAAGCCTCCACACAAAATGGCAATCTACTATAGTCCATAGCTATATGCTTAATGAAAGTTTGTGGAACATATACCACACCATAGTTCTTGGTAATAGGACTAAGCACATCCATAGGTACTGTTCCCGAGGTGTGAAAACATATCTTATCCTTCAGTTTTAGATCTAATGCGATGTCGAAAAGAGCGTCGTCCGAAACTGCAAAGATATAAATGTCGGCATCAGTACGCAGTAATGACAAGCTGTTGGTACACCCCACTCCAAACTGCCCGGCAAGGGCACGTGCCGAATCTATGGTTTTAGAGTATACCTGTACAATTGCATAACCGGCAGCCGAAAAAGCGTGGGCAAAATGTGTAGCCACATTTCCGGCTCCTATTATCACCATCTGCCTACCATGGACAGGATTTGTATTACGCTTGCTTCTGCTCATGCTCCAATACATCATACAAAAATACTTGTCGCAAAAAGTCCCATCTACCAGCATTCGGTACTCAGGCATTTATGCGACAAGATATTTGTATACACACAAATTACTATCTATTAATATTCATCTTCTTGGAAGAAAAAGTCGTCTTTCGAAGGATAGTCGGGCCAAATGTCTTCTATACATTCGTACACCTCCCCTTCATCTTCTATCTCTTGGAGATTTTCAACAACTTCCATAGGTGCACCTGTGCGTTGAGCATAATCAATAAGTTCTTCTTTTGTTGCCGGCCATGGCGCATCTTCCAATTTTGTTGCAAGTTCTAGTGTCCAATACATTTTCTTTCCTTTCTTGTTATTAAAAGCACGCATTTACTGTGCTGTATCAATATTTATTTATTGTTATTCAGTTTATTCACCGCTATGCCAATATTGTTCTTCCTTTCCTTCTATCTTCAATATCATTCTGGATAGTAGGAAAAGGTAGTCAGATAAGCGGTTGAGATATATACAAATTTCGGTCGAAATAGTTTGTTCTGCTGCCAATTTGACGCACAAACGTTCACTTCTCCTACATATACAGCGTGCCACATGGCAGTGTGCCGATGCCATACTTCCGCCGGGCAGTACAAAGGACTGTAGCTTTGGCAACGATGTTTCCATAACGTCTATGGCTGCTTCCATATCGGCAATAGCTGTAACAGGCAGCTGTGGCAACTTGGCATACAACATCTCATCTTCGGTAGCCAACAGAGTTTGCACCACAAAGAGTTCACGTTGTATTTTCTTTATTTGCTCGTAGTGTAAACCACTTATTGGCATCAGATGTTCAGCCACTACAGCCAAATAGGAATTCAATTCATCTACAGTGCCGTAAGTTTCGATACGTATGTCGTACTTAGGTACACGTGTACCACCTACCAATGATGTACTACCTTTATCGCCGGTTTTTGTATATATCATAGTATATTGTTACTCCATTACACGTTCAACGGCTGTTACCTGCGGTATAGCTTCGCACAATGCGGCTTCTATACCTTGTTTCAAAGTCATAAGGGCGTGAGGACACGAACCACAATGACCTTTAAGTTTTACATATACCACACCTTCATCGGTCATTTCCACAAATTCCACATCGCCACCATCGGCTTGCAAATATGGACGCAGTTGGTCTATACCATTCTTTACTTGTTCTACTACGTTTATTTTTTCTTCTAATGTCATAATATATGTTGTTTTATTTTTTAGAATTTATAATCGATAATTCTTTAGCTACATTCTGAGCCAGTTCCATAAATGCCTTACCTTCGGGCGATTGACTGTCTAAAGCAGTAGGAGTACCTTTATCGCCATTTTCGGCTATAGATTGCACCAACGGAATCTCGCCAAGCAATGGAATATTCATCTCTTCGGCCAAAGCCCGGCAACCTTGTTTGCCAAAGATATAATATTTATTGTTGGGCAGTTCTGCTGGGGTAAAGTAAGCCATATTTTCTACAAAACCCAGCACAGGAATCTTTATGTCGTTGTTTAGAAACATTTCCACACCTCGTACCACATCGGCAAGGGCTACCTGCTGAGGGGTACTTACTATTACAGCACCCGACACGGGCAACACCTGTGCTATAGTAAGTTGAATGTCGCCTGTTCCGGGAGGCATATCTACAACAAGATAGTCCACCTCGCCCCAATAAGTATCGGTAAGCATTTGTTTCACTGCATTGGATGCCATAGGGCCACGCCATACCAATGCTTTGTTTGGATCTACCATAAACCCTATCGACATCAACTTGATGCCGTATTTCTCTATAGGGAGCATATACATCTTGCCATCGTGTTCTTCACCCATTATATCTTCGCGCTTTAGGTCGAACATAATAGGTATTGAGGGGCCATAACAGTCGGCATCAATAAGGCCAACCTTTGCACCTGTATTAGCCAATGCTATTGCAAGGTTTACGGCCACGGTGCTTTTACCTACACCTCCTTTTCCCGAAGCTACTACTATTATGTTTTTCACACCAGGAAACATCTCATTCTTGTTTATGGCCGGCAATACCTTTGCTTTGAAGTTTACTGTTACTTCAACGGCGGGGTCTATATAATTATGTATAGCTTCTATACAATCGTCTTTCATTTTTTGCTTCATCGGACATGCCGGTGTGGTAAGCACCAAATCAAAAGCCACCGAATTTTCGCCGGTAACTATGTTTTGTATCATGCCCAACTGTGTCAAACTTTGTTTTAGATCGGGATCATCGACATGCGACAATGCTATTTCAACCTGAGTACTAGTAATTTTCATTATTTTTCACCTTTTATAAGTGTTTGCAAAAATACACAAAATATACATCTATCCAAAAAAAATGTTCGTTTTCTTTGTTATGAATGTATTTTTAATTGCTAAACGGCCTATTTATCACCACTTTTATTCAGCTGTATTTTGGTTGAACGAGACAAATATGTCGTTGTCGTGTATTTTTGATTCGAACTTCATATCGACTGGTGTATCTATATATATCTCCATTACTTTGCAGTCCTTTTCGGGAAATATTTCCACCTTGTCGGCAATAGCAGGAATAAGCACACACTCACCAGCCCTCATCGGCACTATGGTGTCGAGGCTGCGAATGGCACAAATACCTTCCACACAGAAATATACCACAAACGAATCCAAGCTAGTAAAGTCTTTTTTCAACGGTTGGTCGAATGCTATCATATTGGTGGTAAAATATGGACTTTCGGCGAGCTTCAGTGTGGTGTTTTTCTTGTATTCATAATGTGTTTTGGCGTTGATGGTAGCCCCAAAGTCTATCGCTGCCAATGCCTCTTGGGTATGTAGCTCACGGTGGTTGCCCTGGCTATCGGTACGGTTATAGTCGAATATCCGATAGGTAGTATCTGAGGTTTGCTGTATTTCGGCTATAAGCAATCCCTTGCCCAAAGCATGTACACGCCCTGCGGGAATAAAGAACACATCACCTTTTTGTGCCTCCTCGATATTCATACAGTTAAGTATTTTGTCGGCATCAAGAGCTTTTTGGTAATATTCGGGTGTTATGTCTTTGGCAAAACCATCAATCAGCTCGGCACCTTCGTCGGCATCCATCACATACCACATTTCGGTTTTTCCGTTGCCAAGGCCTCGCTCTTGAGCCAATTCATCGTCGGGATGTACCTGAACAGACAGCTTGTCGTTGGCATCTATCACTTTGATAAGTATCGGAAATTCGTTACCGAAACGTTCGTAGTTGCGTTCGCCCACAAGGTCGCCCATGTATATTTCCAACACTTCGTTGAGGCTGTTTTCGGCCAAGAATCCGTTTTCAATCTCGGTTTCATTGTCTTCCACTCCCGATAGCGACCATAGTTCGCCACAGTTGGGCAACGTACCATAGTCGAACCCAAGACGTGTTCTTATTTTGTTTCCGCCCCATATCTTGTCCTTAAATATGGGTTTCAGTTTCATTGGATATAATAGTGATTCCATATTATCTATGTGTTTTATCTAGTTCTTTGTTGCATCTTCAATCAGTTCATCTACCACTTTTCTCACTCCGGTACCGGCCTTTTCGGCAATGATGGTTACCTTTCGTTGTACTGCTACTGCATTTGGGTCAACCAAATAGCACTTTGCCTTTGGTGGCACATAATGGATGAGTCCGGCTGCGGGATAGACGTTGAGCGATGTGCCTACCACTATAAGCACATCGGCCTGCTCGCACAAATCTATGGCCGGCTCTATCATTGGCACAGCCTCGCCAAACCATACGATAAACGGCCTCAGCCTTCCGCCGTCGGGTGCCAAGGTACCATGCTTCAGCTCCCAACCTTCGATATCTACCACATAATTGTGATTACGTTCGCTGCAAGCCTTTGTAAGCTCGCCATGCAGATGTATTATGTTTTTGCTTCCGGCACGCTCATGCAGGTTGTCCACGTTTTGGGTGATGATATGCACGTCGTAGTATTGTTCCAAACGCACCAATTGCAGATGCCCTTCATTGGGCCGTGCTTCAATCATAGCCTTGCGCCGTTGGTTGTAAAATTCCTGCACCAGGCCGGCATTACGCTGCCAGCCTTCTATGGAGGCCACATCTTCCACCCGATGTTGCTCCCACAGCCCTCCCGAATCGCGAAAGGTGCTTATGCCACTTTCGGCACTTATGCCGGCTCCCGTAAGTACTACTACCCTTTTCATAATCCAATATATGAGTTATTATGTCGTTTTTATTCTGAATTGCTAACTACTAATCACTTTGCATTTTGAAAATTATCTAACGCTCCAAACTTTTATTTATTGTATAAGATTACATTTTGAGGTTAATAACGCTGCAAAAAGCTTCCAAAAACAAATAGTATTGTTAAATTTTATGCAACAGATGGTATTTATCGTACACTTTTATAATGAATTAAAACATATAGTACAAAAAAGTTTTGCAGATAGAAAAAAACTTTGTATATTTGCAAGAGAAAAACAAGGGAAAGCCGATGCCCAAGAGTAGGCACAATTAAAATTTTTACAGAAATGAAAAAAGCATTTTTGACATTGGCTGCCATTGCAGCATTTTCAATTGCCAATGCACAATTCTTTATTGGCGGTTCGTTGGGATTTTCAACCCAATCGGGTACTTCAACCTCTACTTATACAACCAATTATGGAAGCAGTACCACTACACTAACGTATGAAGAAAAAAGCCCTTCGTATTCCGAATTTTCTTTTGGAGCAAAATTGGGCTATTATTTTACTGACAACAAATGGGCTGTAGGATTAAAGTTAGGCCTCAACCACTTTCACTTAACGGAATATGACTATTTCGACCATAGTGGACCCGCTCTTAGTTCCGATGAGTTATCTGAAAACAATATACTAATAGTTGGAACCGAATTTGGTATTGCCCCATTTGTTCGTTATCATTTTGCCGAGTGGAATGACTTCTCGCTTTTTGCCGAATTGACCACAGGTGTAATGTTTGGCAATTCCGAAATCATACCCATCGTCAACAACAATGAAGAAGCATCTCTCAAAGGACCTAAAAGTTTTGCTTTCGGTATAAACATAATGCCGGGTGTAGCCTATAAAATAAACGACCACATCCAAGTTGAAGCTACTTTAGACCTATTTGGTTTGAACTACACATACGAAAAGGCAACCGAAAGACACGTATTTAACGAGCCTACATACAATGAGACCCACGAAACCTCAACCACGACATCGGCATTTGGTCTTGGAGTATGCACCGAAACCCTTTTCAGCCAATCTAATATCACGATAGGTTTTGTATATCGATTCTAACTTTTTTATGAATAGTACAAAAGCGGAATCCTTCGGGGTTTCGCTTTTTTTTATTTTCAAAAACAAGGCAATGGCTACCTAGCTTTTTTGGGAAAATATAAATCCAACGCTACTATCACGGCCGTGAATCCCCAAAAGGGGACCGACAGCTTGTCGGTATCAAGAAAGTTGTTGAAAATACCATGTACATAGTAGGTAAAGAGGCCCAATGTAAAGGCAATGGCAAGGTTGGAAATGCTCTTATCCTTGGCGGTACGATAAACTTTGATACCTGTAGCAAAGGTCATTCCAAACACTAGTACTGTGAACAATGTGCCCGGTGCCCCCTGGTCGGCAAGCGGACCTATGTATTCGCTATGGGCATTGCCTCGGTTGCCCGAATTGGTGCTGATGGTAGAGAGCTGGTACGAACGCTGATATTTGCCATAAACAAACTGATACGTTCCCGGCCCCCAACCTACAACGGGACGCTCCTCGAACATACGCAAGGCCGAAGCCCAGCGGTTGAGGCGTTCAACATTAGAAGCATCAGTCGAGATATTGGATATAGAACGAACTTGGTCGGCAAGATTGTAGGATGAATCCTGATTGTTTTTACCCAACTTATAAAGCACATCAGCCTGGTAACTAAAAAACAAAGCTACCCCTATGGCTGCTATCACCAGCATCCATTTTATCTTCATCCCAAACTTGATGGCATAATATACAGCCACCGCCCCAACCACACTTATCCATGCTGCACGCGAATATGAGAATCCCAATCCTACTGCCAGCACCACAAATGCTGCAATACACAAAAACTTAACCAATGGATTGGCGTTCCTTTCGTAAGCAAAATAAAAAGCCACCGGAACAAAGAGGGCGATGGTAACGCCATAGGCTGTATGGTCGTTATAAAATGGTTGCATAACACGATGCAGTGTTTGAAGGTCCGAAAAGTTGCTCACAGTCTTAATGGTAGAAATAAGTATGACCACTATGAGCGACACAGCATAGCACCAAAAAAACTGTCGTATGCGCTTGGCAGAACTGAATATCTGAGTGGCTGCGAAGAAAAACGGGAGCATAAACCACAATCGGGCAGCCAAATACTTAAAGGAGACCTGCGGTATCTCTGACGATATTGAAGTTATAAGCATCCATGCCAACATGGCAAACACACAAATGGTAACAGGGTGTTTAAGTATACGTACATCATAAGTTTTAGCTACCAAAACTCTGAACACAAAAATGAAACTAAATAGTATCATCATAGGTTCTACCGGCATAGATAGCTCCATCTGAGGCACAAGGGCAAAATCGATGGCAAAGGGGGTAAACAATGCCGTGGCCATAAGGCCGGTTTCGAGTTTGAAAACAAACAGCATAAGCAACAAACCCAACAGAGGAATACCTATAAGAAGGTAAAAATCCTTGGTAAGCATCACTGCATTGAAAATCATAAACGCAAGGGTTACTACCACAGCAACAACGGGCGTTCTATTGTTTTTCAACCATGTTTTTGTTTGTTCTACAGTGCTATTCATCACCTATTTGTATAATATATAATATAATATACTATTCATCCTTTGCCGACACAGACCACGTTTTCCAACGCTCCATAATCAGCAATACAAGAATACACATAACCACCGATGCCAATGTTCCTAACAATACAATTATTATTCGTTTTGGGTAAGCCTTCTTGTCGGCAGGAGTAGCTTCGTCCAACCAGAACTTATAGGATATCTCATTTTCCAAATCCGTTTGACGTTCGGCCAATTGTGTTTGAAGTGTAGCCAATTCTTTACGTTTCGATTCCAATAGGTTGTCTATACCTGCATAGCTTCCTTTCATAGTCTTGTGCGAAGCTATCTCGGCGCGCAAACGATTAGCCGCAACCATATTGCCATTGCTTACCTGCTTGGCAAGTTCTTGATACATACGGTTGGTATAGTCGGAATAATTATATAATCCTCCCAAAGAATCTTCCAATGCCGATATTTCGGCTTCCAAGCGTGAACAAACGCCGGCCATCACTTCGCAGGCATCAGTAGCACGTGCCTTGTGGATTCGGCTACATAATGTGTCATAGTTGGCAGCAATAAAGTTGGCCATATCGGCAGCATATTGAGGATCAACATCCAACACCGAGACCTCTACTCCCAAATATTCGGTACGACGTACCGATACATTACCTCTATAATTCTCTGCCAATTGGAAATATTTGTCTTTGGCATTGGGATTTATACCATAATGTTCCATAAGGTTGAAACGCTTACAAACGTCGTCCATCATAGATTGCGACGAAAGTATCTGTATAGCATATTCGCAATCACGTTCGATACCATAGTCCATAAAATCCAAACTATAACGGTCTACAAGTATGGCCTTGGAAATTCTGTTTGAACTTGTTGGAAAAAGCACCACCGACGACTTGTAGCGAGGGGTTACCAACAACGAAGCTATAAGCGACACTACAAAAGCTATAGCCAAAACCAATAATAATACTTTACGCCATCTGTAAAAGAATTTCAACGATGTTGCTAACGAAAAATCGTTGCCAAAAGAAGGTTGTTTCATATTAGTTACCTATTGTATAATAATTTAATTCGAAAGAAACGCAGAAATAATATTTGTAGTATAAATTACTGCATGAAAATTTATTGGATAAACAAATATCTTCATGTCAAAAAAACATAATACGTCCATTGCTAAAATATAAGTTACAAATAATAATCAACCATATAATCAATGAGATAAATATATTTATAGCAAAAAAATGCATCCGATTCCTGATGGTGATCTATTGCAAATACATACAAATAAAAATTCCCTCGTGATCCGGTTAAATTTACATCACGAGGGAATTTTATCTAGATCCCGAGGGAGAAATATTTTCCTCGGGGGGGGGATTTTAGCTACATAACGAATAATATTTATTATCGTCTACAACTCGTAGGTCAGTTCTCCAATATATCCTTGCGCTTCTGAATGATAATATTTTTCCATTGCTTACGAACAATAGAGAATGTTTGCGTACGCTCGTATTCTTTGGCATATTTCTTTTCTGCCAATTTTATTTTCAATTTGGCGTTATCAATATCATTCATGTTGCCGGCATATTTCACAAACATATTTATTCCCAATGGCCATTTCAATACCGACACATTATAGTCGAAATCCATATTCAAGTACTGAGTTCCTGTTATACCCACCTTGTAACGGTCCATTTGGAATATAAAGGGCATAAACGATATTACTTGTTGTTTCATAACCAACTCTACAGCAAGACTATCAATAAGGTTACGCTCTTTGTTTTCAAACAAAAGAAGTTTCGAGAACTTTCGGAATGTTTTGTTGTCGAGTAGCACCAAACTGTCACCCCTCAGATAGCACGAAGCTACAAGCGACGGCATATTGATACTCAACGTAGAATCAAACTCTCCCAATGCAATAATATCTGTAGAAATCAATCCTTCGAACGACCTCAACATCGGCAACATTGTATCCACTTCCGGAATTTTGGTGGTAAGGGTATTGATATTCAGCTTATCAATCTTCAACTCGGCCGAAAAATCGGCTTTAGATTTGTCTATAGCTTTGTATAGAAGACTTATATTCATATCGCCCAAATCGGACGAATAATTAAGCTTATCCAAAAATATTGCTTGGTTTCTCAGCAACACATTTCCATTTATATTCCTAAAATTGGCTTTGCCATAAAGGGCATGTTTTATATCTGTGCTAAGTGCAATATCAATATTATCCGGAACTTCTATTACCGACATTGGCACCACAGTGTCTGCCACAGATTCGGAGCTGTCGGCGGCTGTTTCGGTTACCACCATAACATTCATCAGTTCATTGATATTAAGATTATTTGACTTCAAAACCAACTCACCCTTAAACTTTTCCTTTCCTGCAAGGGCTTTTGCCAAATCATTTACAGTTCCCGAAAGTTGCATATCGGAATTTTTGGCACTTAGTATAAAGTTTTTCAGTTTCAAATCGTCGCCATCCAACGCCATTTTAAGCACCGGCAAATTTACAGGATAGTTGAGCATTCCCATATTAGCCACAACACCGTTGATATTAAAATCTAGACCTATTTTCCATCTGTCAAGCATTACCTGCATTATATCTGAATCTTGCGTAAGAGTGGTATCGGTAAAGGTTTCTACAAAGTAATCCAATGTCTGCTCGGTAGTCAGATGGCGATAAACAAGATTAGGAACGGTATCAAGAGGTTTCAACAACAAATTCATATCCATATTACTGAATTCCACATCCATACTATCCATTGTAAAGTTGGTAGTTCTAGTACGCACATTACAGCCAATCATTGGCGAAAGTGTTTCACTATCGTTGGGTTGCATTGCTAGTTGCAAACGTGTTTCGCCACTATTGTAATACATATTCTCTAGCATTGTAATATCAGCATTATCAACCAATATATTGGCAAAAGCCGACATAGTCTTATCTTTATATTCGGGCGAAACAAGTGCATGTATATCCACCAAACCTATATTTCCGTTTGCCAACGATGAGTAGTTAAGTTTCAACGAATCTATCTTCACATCTACATCTGCCAGATATTTCTCTGGATAAATTTCTACATTAAAGTCATTAGTTTTGGCCTTAATCTCTGCTTTAGGAAAAGCAACATACATTGTATCTTTCGGGCTATCAACAGTTATATCATTCAACATCACCACTGCATCAGCATAAACCTTTTCCCACTTTTGACCGGTAATGGAACTAAGTTTTGTATCTATGTTCAGTTTTACATCAGTCGAACCTTTTACAGTCATATCCTCAACAACAGGGAAATACCGTAAAGTATTGGTTATATCCACATCCGTAATCAAACGAGCCTTTACATGGGGGTCGCCAAGAAGGTTGGTTGCATGGGCATTGGCATCAACATTGGCACAAACGCTTTTTAACGAAAGCTTTTTGACCTCGGCAGTCGATGGTTCATTGCCATTCAAATCCATAAAAGCATTGGCTTCGAATTGTATATCTCTTATCCAAAAATCGATGGATTCATGTTTAAATGTAGCATC
>JAFWBF010000006.1 GCA_017507285.1 Bacteroidales bacterium
CCAAACTCCCATACTTACGCACCAAAAGTGCCATGGTTTCGCCCCCTAACCCCCATAGTTTCATCCCCTAAGTGCCATACTTTTGACCCCTAAACCGCATGGTTTTTAGTTGGAGACTACAAGTCCAGAAGACTACTAGACTACGAGTGCTTTTCATTGTCGAAAGACAAAGGGTAAAAGAGAAAAGTCTAAAGTCGAAGGGCAAAACAACTACCGCCCTGCTTGTAGTCTTGTAGAGTCGTTGACTTGTAGTCTTAAAACCGTCGGCAACCGCCCTACTTGTGGTCTTGTAGACTCGTGGTCTCGTAGTCTTAAAACAACCGGCTACCGCCCTACTTGTGGTCTTGTAGTCTCGTTGACTTGTAGTATCTAAAAAAAACTTGCATAATTCAGGACAAAGTCGTAACTTTGCAAAACTTTCCTATAGGGCAAAAGGTGGAGGTTGTGCTATATAGAGGGATAGCATTCAGCACAATAGGGCATCCACCGGAGGAACAAGAGAGGGGTTTTTATTTGAGAAATTGGACTGATTTTTTTTGCGTCTAATGTCGAAGGACTAAAGACAAAAGTTTTTTTGTCATAAGTTTTGAACCATTCTTTCGTCGTCAAACGCCGAAAGTCGAAAGATGTTTTTTGGGACTATAGGCTTTTTCCCTTAATCGTCTAACGACGAAGGGCAAAAGTCAAAAGATGTCTTTTGTGGGCAACGGATTTTTCAACAATAGGCAATTTCTAAAAATTGCTTTGTAGGTAATTTGCGGAATTTTCTTAGGAAGATTTCAAGAAAAAACACAAAGTTGCGATTAAGCGAGTAAAGAGCAATGCCTAAACATTAGCTCTTTCGAGCGTTAGCAACTTCGACGAAGTCAACAATGCAAAAGTTTCAAAAAACGTCCTTCTACCATTCCGAAACGTGGAATTTTTAGAAGTTGCCAATAGTTAATTGTCGGCTTTCTTGCCTGCCAATAGGCCACATGCTGCCATTATATCTTCGCCCCGCGATGCACGTATGGTACAAATGATACCCTCGTTGGTAAGATAGTCGCGGAAAGCAATCATCTTATCGTCGGCCACTCCTTCCAAAGGCACCCCTTCCGATGAATGGAAACGAATAAGGTTGACCCTACAACGCAAGTGCTTAAGTATCTCAACCAATTTTCGAGCACTATGCTCATCGTCATTAAAATTCTTAAACACGATATATTCAAACGAAAGTCTACGCTGACCGGACCAATCGTATTTCTTAAGCAGTCGCAATATCTCTGTATGAGGATATGGCTTTTGCATAGGCATCAGTTCCTGACGCTTATCGCCAAAAGGCACATGAAGGCTTACGGCCAAATGGCATTCTGTTTTTTCCATAAAGAGGCGTATACCGGGTATGACACCAACGGTAGAAACCGTTATACGTCGCGGGCTCATAGCGACGCCCCATTCCGATGTAAGCACCTGAATGCTTTTGAGCACCGCATCAAAATTGTCGAAAGGTTCGCCCATTCCCATATACACAATGTTGGTAAGCGACACACTTTCGGGTATGCTGAATATCTGATTAAGTATTTGGGCAGCGGTAAGGTTGCCTTTAAATCCTTGCTTGCCGGTAACGCAAAACTTACAGCCCATCTTGCAACCTATCTGTGATGATATGCAAAGGGTGGCACGATCCTTGTCCGGTATATATACACTTTCAACATATTCATTTTCACCTACTGCAAAAAGGTATTTTTTGGTACCATCAACCGATGTTTGACTATATACGGGCAACGATTTGTCCAACACATATTTTTCTTTCAGCTGTTCGCGCACCTTGAGCGAAAGGTTGGTCATATCGTCTATAGAGTTTGAACGTTTTTTGTACAACCAATCGGCCATTTGCTTTGCGGCAAATTTCGGCATTTTTTCGTCGTTGCAAATCTGCTGCAAATCAGCCAACGTCAATCCAAACAAATTAGTTTTAGGCACCATAAATAAATCGTTTTTTATATGCAGTTTTTTAGTTATTTCTGTTCACTGTTTGTGTCTACCACCGGATATGCTATACGCACATGGTAGATACTCATCATCTTGTGTTTAAGTATTCGCTTGATGGTATCAATATCGGCAAAGGTGATATTACAGTTTGAAAATTGGTTTTCTTTAACCTTGCTTTCCACTATTTTATCTACCAAATCGTTGATTGTTTCTCTGTTATGAATTTTCAAACTTTTCACCGCAGCCTCTACCGAGTCTACAAGCATTACCACCGCCGTTTCTCTCGAAAAAGGTTTTGGCCCCTTATATGAAAACAAAGCCTCGTCAATGGGTTCGCCCGGATGTTCGATAAGCTGCTTGTTATAAAAATAACCAGTTTTGGTAGTACCATGATGTGTACGTATAAAATCTATCACTGAATCGGGCAGATGGTATTTTTTGGCCATCTCCACCCCCTGCCGTACATGTGCGATAATTACAGAGGCACTTTCCTCGTTAGTAAATTCGGTATGAGGATTAAATCCCGAAGCCTGATTTTCGGTAAATCCCAGGGGCATATACATTTTGCCAATATCGTGGTACAAAGCCCCTACCCTTGCCAACAGCGAATCGCCACCTATCTCGTTTATCATATCTTCGGCTATATTGGCCACCTGTACCGAATGTTGGAAAGTTCCGGGAGCCGTATTTGAAAGGTCGCGCAGAGCTTTGGTGTTGGTACTGGATATTTCCAAAAGGGTAAGCACCGATACAAAGCCAAATAGTTTTTCGAACAAATATGTGAGTGGAAATGCCATAAGTATAAGCAAGGCATTGCAAAAGAATATTACAAACCTACCCAGATTGATGTTTTCCAAGGTAGTATCCTGGCTTAGCACACCCGATATATATATGATGGAATAGGTAAGAAATATCACCAAACTTACCACAAAGAAATTAGAGCGATGCTCAAAATTCTTTACACTTATGAGCGACATCATTCCGGCAATAAGCTGATAAAAGATAAACTCAAAGCTGTTTGGCACAAACGACGCTATAATTATGATAATAACCAAGTGGATGTACAAAGCCACCCTCATATCGAAAAATATCCTTACCAATATTGGAGCCAAACACAATGGTACAAGCATAACCAAATCGGGATTGATACGCAACACCATTGCCACCATAAAGCACATCAGGAATATGATTGTCAATACAAAAGTAATTTTCTTATTGTCTTGCAGCAAATCATGTTTAATCAAAGCCAAGAACAGAAATAGAGCTGCAAAAGCTATTATTATAAGAAAATAAAGTCCTATTCGACGGTTTATTTCAGAATAATTGCTGTCGAACCTGGTTTTGTTTTCATTTTCCAATGAGGCAAGAATCTTAGCCTTTTCGTGAGTTATATATTCGCCCTTCGAAATTATCAACTGTCCCATGCTTACCATTCCCGATGCCGAAGATATTTGCGACAGCCTCGAATCTTCCTCTAAGCGAGTACGCAAATTGTCGTATATAACATCCGGAACAAAAACACTGTCCATCAAAATTCGTTGTAACCCCGATGTGTTTGTAAACGACGAAAGTTTTTCGGTAAGCAAATCGGCTATTTGAGCTTTAGAAAAGAAATCGGTATACTTGCGCATATTACCCACATTCTGCCTTAGCAAAACCACCTCCCTATTTACATCCACAGTGTCGGGCATAAGTATATAGCCTTTGGAATACACCATATCGGCCAAACGCAACAATTCGTTTCGCTGATATTTTGTCAGCGGATAGTCGAGATTTAAGAGTTTAGAAACCACATTGCCATACACAGCCGAATCATGTGTAAAAAACAGCAAGGCCTCACGTTTGGCTGTTGATATATCCCTATCCATCTCATCTTTTGTTTTTTGCACCGCAAAATCAAAAGGGGCATACAAGTCTTCGGAATTCCAAAAACCACCTTCTACAAAATCATAATTGGATCGTTTCTGATTGGGAAAAACAATAAGTATCAACAACGATACTACCAAAACAGCCAAAACCTTATACACCAATGAAAGGTGCGAAAAAAGCGAATACAATATCTTTTTCATATCTATCTCTCTTTTTGTAATTGCCAATGTAGTTTACACGAGTAAAAACCACATATCTATCATACATCAAATGCTTTCCAAAGATTGTCGGTATATGGCACATCGGCCACCAATTCCATAGGCTCCTTCTTAACGGGATGAACAAACTGCAACCTTCTAGCATGCAAACTTATGGAGCCATCCGGATTGGAACGCTGATAGCCATATTTGAGATCGCCCTTTATGGGGCACCCCATACCGGCCAGCTGGGCTCTTATCTGATGGTGCCTGCCGGTGTGCAACTCCACCTCCAACAGGCTATAGCCTCCCGCACTACGACCTATCAACCTATAGTCCAAAACGGCCAACTTGGCATTTGCTGTACCTTCCGATACTATGTAGGATTTGTTTTGCTTCTCATTCCTTTTAAGATAGTTTGTAAGAGTACCTTCGGGCTTTTCAGGCATTCCCTTTACAATAGCCCAATATATTTTTCTTATCTCACGGTCCTTTATCTGTTTTGTAAGCCTCGAAAGAGCCTTGTCGGTCTTGGCAAATATCACCAAACCACTTACCGGCCTATCCAAACGGTGCACCAATCCGCAATACACACGCCCGGGCTTATCATACTTCTCCTTAAGATAATCTTTCAGTATATCAACAAGACATGCATCGCCCGTTTTGTCGCCTTGAACAATTTGCGACGGACGTTTGTTTATCACAATAATATGGTTGTCTTCATAAACAACCTGCGAGTGGATAAGATTATAGGTAGCAGTATCCATATTCCGGCTATTTATTTCAGTATGGCTATTGTGGATATACCTCCCTTTACCATGTCTTCCAAATCCACATCGATTTCGGCAGTTGTTGGAATAAACAAATCCACCCTCGAACCAAATTTGATAAACCCAAGCTCTTGGTTTTGTGCCACCACATCGCCTTCTTTGGCATAGCACACTATTCGTCTGGCCACAGCACCGGCTATCTGCCTTACAAGTATACGAGTTCCATCTTCCATTTCAATACCAATAGATGAATGCTCGTTGAGTGTGGACGATTTCGGATGAGAAGCTATGAAATAATTACCTTTATGATATTGCACATATACTACCTTCCCTGCCACAGGATAACGATTGACATGAACATTGGCCGGCGACATAAATATCGAAACCTGACAACATTCGGTTTTAAGAAACTCTTTTTCATACACCCCCTCTATAACCACAATTTTTCCATCGGCAGGAGCTATTATCTCTTTTTCATTAGAGTTAAATATACGCCGTGGTATTCTGAAAAAACTAGTGATGAGAAATGCAAATATTATAAGTCCCACAAAAAACAAATAGTGGAATATGTTCAGGTGCGGAACCAAAGCCACCACCAAAGTAATCAAAAGTATTGCAATCAAAAATGATGCAAATATCAATTTTCGTCCTTCCCTATGTATATGCATAACTATATAGATTTTATTGTATATATTAGAATAGTAAATATTTTATCAACAAATAAGCCAAAAGAAATGGTGTGGTCATAAGCAAACTGTCAAACCTATCCAACAAACCACCATGTCCCGGCATTATATTGCCTGTATCTTTTATACCCATACTTCGTTTGAACATTGATTCGACCAAATCGCCCAATGTGCCTATAATGGGAACCATGGCACCCATAGCCATCCAATCCACAACAGTGTAGTGGGTGGATAGATATGTACCTATAAGATAGCCGGCCAAAACAGTAAAAACAAATCCACCTATAAAACCTTCCCAACTCTTTTTGGGCGAATGTCTTGGAAACAACGGGTGCTTGCCAATGCACACCCCCGTAAGATAGGCAAAGCTATCACTTACCCACTGCAACATCAATATTCCAAACATGGTCAACGGCAAATACTCAAACATAACAACTTCCGAATCCATAAAAATAGGCTTTGCCAAAAATATTGTTAGCGACAGCGGTATACTCACATACACCACTCCACAAATAGTGTAGGCTATACTTTCAAAAGGTTTTTCGGTTTTTTTCCAAAGATGAGCCAAAAACACCACCATGAAAAGCGGAATGATTGACAACAAAAACAATGAAGACAAGTTAAATACCACCACGCCGGTTACAACAAGGTATAGCATCGTTCCCACCACGACACCTAGCGGAGCAGATAGTTTCACTCCTTGTTTGGACAGCGCCCGATAAAACTCTCCAAGACCAATAATGCTCACAAGCAAAAACAATGCGGCATGACCAAATTCGCCAAAAAATATGAATCCACACACCACCAGCACAAATACCAATCCGGATAAAGCTCTTACGATTAACTTCTTCATTATTACTATCTATTTTTGTTATTCATTTAATTATGCATATTAGTTTTAATCTTCGGTAAGTAACAGATATACCGATTCAAACTTAGGATTGCGAGCATTGAGTTCTATTATTCTATCCGGCAACTTGTCCATATATTGGTTCTTGAGCCTTGCCACAGCATCCCTCCACGAATTGACAGCTTGGGAAGTGAAAGCAAATAGTACCAAAACTTTAGGAAAAATCAAATCTCCCTGCCCTGATGATATCAGCACAGAGGCGTTGTTGGCTATTATGCTCTCGCAAGGTATGATACCAATCTCACAATCGGGTACCGAAGAATAGAATTGTATTTTATCAACCCCCAACGAATTGAAATACAAAGTTAGAGCATCGGAAGAACAAGACACTCTCGAGTTGGGATATTTATCCAATATGCGTTCCAACTGCATCCTTATCTCTTCCTCTGTGGTAGAATAAAGTATGTTGCCCTTCTGCTTGATAAAGTTTTCTACAAAAACAACCGATGGGTCGTCGGCCACCGAAGTAGCACCAGACGACCGCATACCATCGTGAACAATTGTTTTTACAGTATTCTTGTTCAGCAGAGCCTTACGGACATTCTTTATTATAAATTCTTTCTTTTCGTTCTCTTTTATCATTCGTTAGTCGAATTGTCTTCTGTATCTTTATTATTTTCCGACGTTGTTTCAGCTTCCTTTTCTGCTATTGTTGTTTCGGTTTCTGTAGTATCTGTAGTCTCTTCCCTGGTTTGATCCTCTACTTTATTCTCTTCGTCGAAAGGACGCTTACCATATATCTCTTCCAAATCTTCACGGAATATCACTTCACGCTCTGCCAATAGGGCTGCCAATTTATCCAACTTATCCCTGTTTTCGGATAGTATCTGTTTGGCACGTTGGTATGCTTCTTCCAGCATTTTATGCACCTCTTGATCTATAGCTTCGGCAGTTTTTTCGCTAAATGGTTTGGTAAATCCCATTTCCGACTGTCCGGTAGAATCGTAATAACTTATATTTCCAATCTTTGGGTTGAGTCCATAATAAGCCACCATTGCAAAAGCCTGCTTAGTTACACGCTCCAAATCGTTCAAAGCTCCGGTGGATATTTTTCCAAACACCAGCTCTTCCGAAGCACGACCGGCAAGTGTTGCCATAATCTCGTCAAAGAGTTGTTCATAGGTAGTTATCTGGCGTTCTTCAGGCAAATACCATGCAGCACCCAACGATTTGCCACGTGGTACTATGGTAACTTTTACCAAAGGATGGGCATAACGCAATAGCCAACTTACAGAAGCATGACCCGACTCGTGGTAGGCTATCACTTTCTTTTCGTGTTGCGATATAACCTTGTTTTTCTTTTCCAATCCACCCACTATACGGTCTACAGCGTCGAGAAAATCTTGCTTTTCAATTTCTTTTTTATTGTGACGTGCTGCAATAAGAGCTGCCTCGTTGCAGACATTGGCAATATCGGCACCTGAGAATCCCGGAGTTTGACGAGCAAGGAACACCCTATCCACATCCTTACCTAGCTTCAGATTCTTCATGTGTACAGCAAATATTTCTTCGCGTTCCTTGATATCGGGCAATTCCACATAAATCTGGCGGTCAAAACGACCTGCACGCAACAATGCTTTATCCAACACATCGGCGCGGTTAGTAGCAGACAACATTATAACGCCGGCATTGGACCCAAAACCATCCATCTCGGTTAGCAATTGGTTGAGTGTGTTTTCACGTTCATCATTGGCATTGGAGAAAGCATTCTTTCCACGGGCACGGCCTATTGCATCAATCTCATCGATAAACACTATACATGGAGCTTTTTCCTTAGCTTCCTTAAACAAATCGCGAACACGCGAAGCTCCAACCCCAACAAACATTTCCACAAAATCGGAACCCGACATTGAAAAGAAGGGCACCTTTGCTTCGCCGGCCACAGCTTTGGCAAGCAATGTTTTGCCTGTACCCGGAGGGCCTACAAGCAATGCTCCCTTGGGTATCTTACCGCCAAGGTTGGTATAGCGCTTGGGATTCTTCAAAAAGTCCACTATCTCCATGATTTCCACTTTGGCCTCGGCCAATCCTGCCACATCTTTAAATGTAACATTCATTTGTTTTTTTGCATCGTATACCTGGGCCTTGCTCTTGCCTATATTGAAAAGGCCGCCACCACCGGCACCGCCACCCATCTGCTTGCGCGTCATGGCACTCATAAGCATAAAGAAACCTACTATAAGTATTATAGGCCACAAAAAGCGGAATATCTCCACAAACATATCAGTACGAGTTTCGGGAGTAATATCGATACGCGAATTGTTGATTATCTGCTGTTTTTGGGCAAGTGTAAGACCTTTGCCGGTAGTATCGGCAGCAATCATTTGGTTTTCCACACTTTCCAAATCCTTTTCAAAGCTCTCGAAAGTTACAAATTTATATATATAAAAGGCCTCTTGAGGATCGGTTTCTTTGCCAAAAATATTTTTGGCTTTCAAATCGCTATATGCCGAATCTTTTTGCAAAGCATCTTTCTTGATATAAATTTCGGCAAACTCGCGGTTTACGATTTTTATCTTGTCGTAGTCATGCTTCAGCAGTATTTCCTCCAATTTTGGCCAATGTATTTCTCGCGATGGCACACTGTCATCACCCATAAACATAATTCCACCCAATACAAGTATTATAGCACAATATATTATGTACATAACAGTACCCGATTTGGGTTTCTTTCCATTTTTGTTACCTCCGTTGGGCATTCTTTCTTGATTTTTCTTATTGTTTTCCATCTTCTTATTATCTGGTTTTATCTTAGTTTAGAATAGTTATTCATTAATCTCTGTTTTTATTCCATCGCCCCAAAGCTGTTCCAAACGGTAATAGTCACGTGCTTTTTCGACAAATATATGTGCTACAACATCAAAATAATCCATCAAAACCCATTCGCCATTGTTGTATCCTTCTAATTTATAGGGGTGTTCTTTGGTCATCTTCTTGACAGTTTCGTGTACATTATCGGCAAGAGCTTGAGTATGTAATGGCGAGTTTCCGGTACATATCACAAAGTACGAAGCAGGAGCACCCTGCACATTTCTCAAGTCAAGAACCACAATATCACTAGCTTTTTTGTCGCTCATTCCTTGTGCAATAAGTTTTGTAAGCATTTCGCTTTCAGCAATGTTTTTGATTTTCTTAGCCATTATTTATTCATATAATTAACTTGCAAATATACAAACATTTCGTGAATAAAAGTATATAAATCTTTCAAAAATTTATCCCATCAGTTATAAATCAATTCTATTTAGCTACACAATAGCACCGGATAGTATTCCTATATACTTATTTCCAACACTGTTGGTATCTCATTTCATCTTGTCAAAACACTCAACAGAGATAGTTGGTTTTAGTTTTATGGAAATAGATAGCTTGAACTGAAGCCAATGTTTTTGCAAACAATTTTTGTATTATGGCAATTTCTAAAAATTGCTTTGCAGGTGGTTTGTGGAATTTTTAGAAGTTGCCTTATGTTTGTCAAAAACCTGATGTTGCCTACAAGAATTTTACACCCTACTGCCAATTGTTTCGTAATAGGGTATCATGAGCGTGACGGTATACCGCCAATTGTTGGCTGATATATATCCTCAAAAATCCCTCGTGAGGGAGATGAATTTTCCTCGTGATGTAAATCGAACTACTACGTGATGTAGATTGAACGGCCTCGTGGGGAAAATTTTTATTGGCTTGTTACAGCTTTTTAGATTATATATCACTTTGCAGCTACAAAATAAAATATCAAGGATTTACGCATGATTACAACAATTTTATTGCCTAAAAGGTGTGTAAAAACCTTTGAAATCATTCACTCAAACCATTTGATACAATCATTGATGTTATGATTTTTTTTGCAATATTTACACCTCTACATACCAAAATAGAAAAAAAGTTGTTTTTACTAAGTCTAATAGTAAATACGAATATTAATATTACTCATGGTTAAGAAATATATAATTGGGACATTTGCCGTTTTGCTACTACTACAAGGCTGTAAGAGTACAAACAAGCAAGCTATTGAAAATTCGAAATATAAACGCAAACCTATCACCGAAGTAAGTCTGGACAGACTGAACAACGATGTGCTACTGATAGAAGCAAAAACTCAAAGTGAACTAGGCAACGACAAAGAAGCGGCAAGAATATATCACCGTCTTTTGAAACAAGATCCCAACTATGCTACAGCATACTACGAAATGGGAGGCATGTTTTATGTGGACGGCATGATGGATAGTGCTGCCTTTTACACAGAAAAAGCTTATAACCTTTCGCCCAAAAACGTGTGGTACAAGCTACAGTTGAGCGATATTTACAAAAAGCTACAACGCATTGATGAAGCTGCCAAAGTGTCGGAAGAACTTGTTGCTGAACATCCCGAAGTGTTGGAATACTACTACGAATTGGCCAACGTGTACTTGGCAGCAAAGCAAGTAGAAAAGGCCATAGGAGTATTTAACCGTTTGGAAAAGCGTGTAGGTGTAAGCGAAGAAGTGTCGCTGCAAAAACAACGCCTTTGGGAAATGATAAATAAACCGGACAAAGCCATCAAAGAGATTGAACAATTGGCAAAAGCATATCCCAACGACAAGAAATACAACTCTATATTGGCCGAACTATTCATGTCTAAAAAAGATTACGACAAAGCCTATTCATACTACAAGAAGGTGTTGGAAACAGACCCCAACGACGATTACATACATATCTCGTTGGCAAACTATTACAAGCTAACCAACCAACCTAAAAAGGCTTTCGAAGAACTAAAACTAGGTTTTGCCAACAACAAACTGACCTCGAAAGAAAAAACACAGATACTCACTAGTTTCTATACCTCCGAGGAATTTTATGGCACATACTCCAAATACGCCTACGAATTGGTGGATATGATAATGGTAAACAACCCCGATTCGCTATCTCTATCACTGTTTTACGGTGATGTGCTAATGAGACAAGGTAAATACAAAGAAGCCGCCTATCAGCTGAACAATTATCTGAAGATGGACAGCTCGGAATTTGATATTTGGGAGGCATTGCTGATGTGTGAAAGCGAAATAGAAAATAACGACGACCGCTTGCTAAGCCTTTGTGATAGAGTTATCAACCTTTTCCCTACCCACCCACTACCCTACTACTTGAAAGGATTCATCACCTATCAGAAAAACGATTATAAAGAAGCTATCAAAACGCTGCAAGAAGGCGAAAAATGGGTTGGAAGCAACAAACATCTTGCACCCGAATTTTGGGCTATATTGGGCGAATGCTTCTACCGAATAAACGATTACGAAAGTTGCTACAAGTATTATGACAAGTACCTTGAAAATAAACCGGGCGAAGTAGGTATATTAAACAATTATGCCTACTACCTTTCGGAACGTAACGAAAAATTGGAAAAGGCCGAGCAAATGTCGAAAATAACCATCGAAGCAGAACCAAAAAATCCGACATTTTTAGACACTTACGGTTGGATTATGTTCAAGATGGGACGATACAAGGAGGCCGAAACCTACATACGCAGAGCTATAGATAACGACAAAGAACCAAGTGCCACCCTATATGAGCATTATGGCGACACTATGTACAAACTTGATAGACCCGATGAGGCAAAGAAGTATTGGCAAAAAGCACTTGACGTCAACAACGAAAATATAAATACAGATAATCTGAAACATAAACTGAACAACGGCATCGAATGAAAACATATATACAACCAAAATACATTTTGAAGTTCATTACAGGAGCGTGTTTTACAGCCATAATGCTAAATAGTTGTAAAACAACCAAAGAAATACCTATAGCAAAAACTCCTGAAGTACTCACCCCCGTGGCAGTACAACCTCAGGCATTCGAGTTCAAAACCATTTCCCGAAACTTTAATGTAAACGTTGATGGTATAGGCATATCATTGAACGGACAACTACGGATAGAAAACGGAAAAAATATTTGGATAACACTGAACAAACTTGTAGAAATAGCCCGTCTGAAACTCACACCCGATTCAATACACGTAATCGTAAAGGTACAAAACAAATTCTATAAGGGTTCATACACCGATTTTGCCAAGAGTACAGGTATAAAGATAACCTATGAGAGCATCCAATCACTCCTGCTTGGCAATGACATAACGTCATACCCATTCAAAGATGTACAACACCGCATTGCTGAAGGCGTTGCACAATACACATTTGCTTCACGTACCGCACCCGACCTTCCAACAATACAACAAACAATGTATGTAGACATGATTACCAACAAGATAATAGAAAACAACATAAATACTCAACAAGGTGAACAATTGCAAATAAAATATTCGCAATTCAAAGATATCGCACGACAAAAATTACCTAATCAAATAAAAATATCATTCAAAGGCAAAGCCAACAAGATAAACGCCTCCATAGTATTTGGCAAAACCACAGTAGACCAAGAACTGACATTTCCGTTCAAAATACCTTACGCTGCCAAACCCTTACAACTTTAAAACAATAAGATACAAAATATAATGAAGAAGCTAAGTGTAACTATAATAACCCTAAACGAAGAAAAAGAGATAAAACGCTGCTTAGACTCGGTACTGCCATTTGCCGATGAAATAGTGGTTGTGGATTCCCTTTCGACAGACAGAACAGAAGAGATATGTAGAAGTTATACCAACTTACGTTTCGTACAACAAAAATGGCTTGGATATTCGGAACAGAAAAACTATGCCAATAACTTAGCTACGCACGATTGGATATTTTCAATAGATGCCGACGAAGAGGTATCGACCGAGTTGCAACAGTCCATAATACAATGGAAAAATATAGAGAGTAAAAATGATGAATGTTTCTCAATGGATAGGCTTACAAACTATTGTGGAAAATGGATTAAGCGTTGTGGCTGGTATCCCGATACGAAAATACGCATTTGGAACAGAAAAGTAGGGCACTGGACAGGAACCATACACGAAGTTATTAAGTTTGACCATCATATGACCACCACCAAACTACATGGCGACTTGCTTCACTACTCATTTTCAAGTCGCGAAGGCTATCGCAAGCAGATGTTTCACTTTGCCGAGATAGGTGGCAAGGCCTACTTCGAAAAAGGAAAGAAACATGCGACATTACACTGCATAATGTCGCCAATAGCAACGTTTATAAGACAATATATATTAAAGTTGGGGTTTCTGGAAGGCTGTGCAGGATTGGAAATATGTCTTATAGCAGCCAAAGCCACACATCACAAATACTCAACACTTCGCACCCTTACCAATCAAAAATAAAAGCAACTACTGCATAAACACATACTGCAATATGTTGCCACCCATTCGTAAGGCTTTTATACGGCTTTCTTGAGAATCGTTGTGTACGTCTTGGTCTTCCCAACCATCGCCCAAATCGCACTCTACGCTGAAAAAGCATACCAATCGGCCTTCATACAACAAGCCATAACCCTTTGGAGGAAGGTTGTCGTGCTCATGAATTTTGGGCAAACCATTGGGAAAACTATATTTTTGATGATATATAGGATGAGAAAAAGGCAGTTCTACAAACTCCAACTCGGGAAATACCTTCTTCATTTGAGCCACCACATAGTCCTTAAGACCATAGTTATCATCTATATGTAGAAAGCCTCCTCCAACGAGGTAAGTTCTAAGATTTTGTGCTTCTTGGGCCGAGAACACTACGTTGCCGTGCCCCGTAAGATGGACAAACGGATAGTTGAAAAGTTCAGCACTACCCACCTCTACCACTGCATACTGGGGATTGAGATTCATACCCAACTCGGCATTGCAGTAGCCTATAAGATTGGTAAGCGATGTGGGGTTGGCATACCAGTCGCCACCTCCTCCATACTTAAGTAAAGCTATCTGTGTTTTAGATTGCGCTGCAACAATGTTACAGCATATAAACAATGATAATATTGATATAAAATATTTTGCTCTCATGGGTTGAATAGTCTTTTATTGGTTTATAAAATTTACAAAGAAACAAACTGCCAATGCGGCTGTTTCTGTCCTCAGACGGCAATCGCCAAGGGATATAGTTTTGTAGCCCATGGCCATCAGGTTGTCTATTTCCTCTTTGCTGAAGTCTCCTTCCGGACCTATCAACACAAGCACCGGTGTACCACGGGTATATAAGTTTTTCAGCAATTTACGATCGTCGCCCTCGCAATATGCAACATATTTTTCGCCTTCAAAACCTTGTTTCATAAAGTCCGAAATACGCATAGGGTTGTTCAATATAGGCTTATAAGCCTTGAGCGACTGCTTCATTGCAGCCACCACCACCTTATCCAAACGATCCATATTGATAGAGGCACGCTCGGAATGCTTGCATATCAACGGAGTTATCTCATCGATACCCATTTCCACTGCCTTTTCCAAAAACCATTCAAAACGTGCCATATTTTTGGTTGGAGCCACAGCTAAATGCAAGTAATGGTTTCGCTTTTGATATTCGTAATAGCGTTCCACAATCTGCAAACCGCAACACTTGGAATCGGCCGATACGATACGTGCTTTGCACATCAATCCGCTACCATCGGTAAGGTGTAATTCATCATCTACAGCCATCCTAAGCACTCTAATGCAATGGTTCGATTCTTCTTTACCTAATTCTTGAAAATCTGATTCTAAATCATTTATATAAAAAAGTTGCATATCTTATGTATTCTTTTACATTGCAAAGATACATTTTTATCTTGAGATTATCCACTATATTGTTTGTTATTTTATTCTCCCTCCTACTTATCTTGTCAAAAAAATGATGATAGGGCATAATTTCATTCACACCCTATCATTAATCGGTTTACAATAGGGTGTAACGAGCGTGGTGGTATACCGTCAATCGTTGGCCAATATTATACCTCAAAATTTCCTCGGGATATAGATAAATTTTCATCACGAGGCAAATTGAACTACTACGTGATGTAGATAAATCGGCCTCGGGAGTGAATTTTATTAGTAGCAGAAAGCAATAAAAAAATATGAATAGATTTCGATTTTCCTGAGTGATCATCTAACTGCTATAATTCAATTATCTTTTATTGATCAAAGCCTTAGAAAATCATTCACAATGAAATATAAACAGATTATGAAAATATCGAAAAAAAGTTGTACCTTTGCAAGACAAAAGAAAAACATAAAAACATCAAATAACGATAAACGAAACGTAATATGGATTTGGAAATCTGTGTAAATTCGATACAATCGGCCCACAATGCCAAAGCGGGCGGTGCCACACGCATAGAGCTATGTCAAGCCCTTGAGCAGGGAGGCACCACACCCTCATACTCCACTATAGAATATTGCACCAAAGAACTGAAACTACGCACATACGTGCTTATACGTCCACGGTCGGGCAACTTTATGTACAATGCTTTAGAGTTCGACAGCATACGCCACGAAGTAATACTTTGTCGACAACTTGGTGCCGCAGGCGTGGTGGTAGGTTTTTTGGACAACAACCTTGATATAGATATTTCCAAAACCAAGGAGATAGTAGCCCTTGCCGAAGATATGGAAGTAACGTTCCACCGTGCATTCGACATTTGCAACAACCCTCTGCAAAACCTAGAAAGAGTGATCGACTGCGGTTGCACCCGAATACTTTCTTCGGGCTGCAAAGCCACAGCACATCAAGGCATGGATGTGCTAAAAAAACTCACATCACAAGCCAATGGCAGAATAAAAATAATGGCGGGCAGCGGCATAAACGCCACCAACGCCATAGAGATAATAAATACAACGAGAGTAAATGAAATACATGCTTCGTGCAAACACGTGGTAGGCAATTGGAATGAAACTGATGTGGAACAATTTTTAGACCCATCAAACTCTATATATTCCGAAACCGACAGCAACGAAGTAAGACATCTATCATCCCTAATTGCCAAAATATAAACACACAAAAACAATGTTCAGATACATACGTAAACGGATACTATATGGTTTTTTGGTAATGTTGGGGGTAGTGGTATTGGTATTCTTTCTATTCAACATACTACCCGGCGACCCGGCTCGTATGATGCTGGGACAGCGTGCCGACGAAGAAAGCGTGATGATAATAAACCGCGACTTGGGAAGGGACAAACCATTGTATCAACAATTTTTCAACTATCTGAACGACCTATCGCCAATATCGTTTCACAACAACAGCAAGCCTGAAAGCTATTGGTACTTGGATAGCACCAAATATTCGCCCTACTGTACATTAGCTACCATAGACGAAACATCGGTAGTACTTAAATATCCCTATCTGCGACGCTCGTATCAAAGTAAACGTCCTGTAGCCGACATCCTTACCGAGGCATTCCCTAAGACAGCCTTGCTTGCCATAGTGGCTATGACTTTTGCACTTGCTGTGGGCATAACCATAGGCATATTTTCGGCATTATACAAAGATAGTATTTTCGACAAATTGGCGTTTTTCGTTTCGGTAATAGGCATGTCGTTGCCATCATTTTTTGCAGCCATACTTATAGCATGGCTGTTTGCATACATACTGGCCGACTATACCGGGCTGAATATGTTTGGCAACCTATTTACCGTAGACGACTATGGCACTGGCGAATATCTGGATCTGAAAAACCTTATCCTACCGGCAATCACACTTGGTATACGCCCTTTGGCAGTAATAATCGAACTGACAAAAAACTCTATGCTCGAGGTGCTATCGCAAGACTATATACGTACAGCCAAAGCCAAAGGACTGAAGAAAGCCAAAATAATATGGCACCACGCTTTGCAAAATGCACTAAACCCTATAATAACATCAGCATCGGGATGGCTGGCAGGACTTATGGCAGGTGCAGTGTTTGTGGAGTACGTATTCGACTGGAAAGGTATGGGCATAGTGATAGTTGACGGATTGGAGAAATACGACTTTCCGGTAGTAATGGGGGCAATACTATTTATATGTGTCATACTTGTAGTAATAAACATATTGGTGGATATACTGTATGGCATACTCGACCCAAGAGTAAGACTCGAATAAAGAAACAATATTTTTATAGACATCTGCAAAATGTATTGAACATTTCAACGTTATTGTTGTAAACATATAAAATAAAGAGTAAAAAAAATAAATATACGAAACATGAATGTATTAGAAAAATTACAACCTGAAATGATATGGCATTATTTTGGCGAAATAATGCAAATACCACGTCCTTCGAAACACGAAGAACTTATTACTAAATATTTGATTGAATTTGGTGTAAACCACGGATTGGAAACACTTACCGACGAGATAGGCAATGTGCTTATTCGCAAGCCGGCCACTCAGGGGATGGAAGACCGCCCATGGGTATGTCTGCAATCACATATCGACATGGTATGCGAAAAGAACAGCGACAAAGTGTTTGATTTTCAGAAAAACTCTATAGTTCCCATCGTTGATGGAGAATGGTTGAAAGCCGATGGCACCACATTGGGAGCCGACGACGGTATAGGCGTGGCCACAGAACTGGCCATTCTTGCTGCCGACAACATTGAACACGGACCTATAGAATGCCTCTTCACCGTGGACGAAGAGACAGGCCTTTCCGGTGCTTTTGCACTTAAAAACAACTGGTTGAAAAGTCGCATACTACTAAACCTCGACAGCGAAGATGAAGGAGAAATATTCATAGGATGTGCCGGCGGTATAGACACCACCGTGGATCTTGGCTACGACAAAGACTGTGTGGAAAAAGATACAAAAGCATTCATTGTAAAAGTGTCGGGACTAAAAGGTGGTCATTCCGGCGATGATATAAACAAAGGTCTTGGATGTGCCAACAAAATCATAACCCGTATACTATGGCGTGCTACCGACGAGCTGGGACTTCGCATAGCCAAACTGGATGGTGGCAACCTTCGCAACGCCATTGCCCGCGAGGCCTATGCCATCGTTACCCTTCCATCCAAAAACGCCGACACATGGAAAGAAACGGTTAACACATTCGAAAAATCAGTACAATACGAGTTCCGCACCACCGAACCGAACCTAAAAGTAACTACCGAAAGTACCGATATGCCTACTGCTCTGATAGACCGCAAAACTCAAAACAACCTGCTTAACGCATTATATGCCTGTGCACACGGAGTATTGGCTATGTCTAGAGAAATACCAAACTTTGTAGAAACATCCACCAATCTGGCATCGGTAAAAATGGACGATGAAAAGATATACATCACCACTAGTCAACGTAGCTCGGTAGAAAGCGCCAAACGTGCTGCCGCCGAAAAAATAGAAGCAACGTTCCGCCTTATAGGTGCCCACGTAACTCACGGCGACGGATACCCTGGATGGACACCAAACCCCGATAGCAAAATACTGAAAACCGCCGTTGATGCATACCAACGCCTTTTCGGAAAGCAACCCATAGTGCGTGCTATACACGCAGGTCTTGAGTGCGGACTTATAGGCGAAAAATACGAAGGAATGGACATGATTTCTTACGGTCCTACCCTCAGAGGCGTACACTCGCCCGACGAACGCGTGGAAATAAAAACAGTGGAAATGTTTTGGAGACACACTTTGGAAATACTAAAATCTATTCAATAAATATAATAGAGCAAGGTAGTCTGTAGATTTTTAGATATACAGACATCTTTGCTTTCTTTAAAAAATACACAAATTATGTTTAGTAAAGAAACATACATAGCTCGCAGAGAACAACTGCGAAAAGACGTAAAACACGGACTTATAATAATACAAGGCAACGGCGAAGCCAGCTTCAATTACCCATCGAACACCTACGCCTTCCGCCAAGATAGCACATTTCTATACTTCTTCGGTCTTCAACGCGAAGACCTAATAGGCGTGCTAGACTGCGACAGCGGCGAAGACTGGATTTTTGCCAACGACTACGACCTCGACGATATTATATGGATGGGCAACCTCCCTTCGGTAAAAGAATTGGCAGCCAGCGTAGGTGTAGCCAACTCCGCTCCTAAAACAGCCCTTACCGACGTGGTGAACAAAGCCATAGGGGCAGGTAGAAAAATACACTACCTTCCACCCTACCGCATGAAAAACCTAATGGAAATAAGCAACCTATTAGGAATAAGCCAAAGCCACGTAAACCGCTACGCTTCGCTTGAACTTATACATGCCTGCGTAAAACAACGCTCCATAAAGAGTTCCGAAGAAATCGTAGAAATAGAAAAAGCCATAGCTACAGCCTACGAAATGCACACCACTGCCATGAAGATGGCTATGCCCGGACGCTACGAATATGAGCTGGCCGGCACTATGGAAGGTATAGCTTTGGCTCACGGAGGCCCTGTGTCGTTCCCTATCATTATGACCATCAACGGGCAAACGCTGCACAACCACAACCATAGCAACGAACTGCGAATCGGACGTATGCTTGTGATGGACGCTGGTTGCGAAACAGCTATGCATTACTGTAGCGACATCACTCGCTCCGTGCCTGTAGGCGGCAAATTCGATGCCCGCCAAAAAGCAATATACGAAATAGTGCTTGCCGCAAACATGGAAGCCATAAGAATAACCAAACCAGGCATCACATATCAAGAGGTGCACACCCA
>JAFWBF010000037.1 GCA_017507285.1 Bacteroidales bacterium
ATGGAACGGAGTTACATTTAATTCTACAAAAGACACTACCATAGTATTAATAGGAAATCATGGCGTTGATAGTTCTGTATATATGAATGTGACAGTATTGCGAAATACAACATCCATAATACATGATACCATACTAGAAAATCAATTACCTTGGAGATATTTAGGAGTTGATTTTGTAACAGATATAACAGATACAACATTTATAATTCCAAATACATCCGGTTGTGATAGTATAATAACATATAGTTTGTATGTTTATAGAAATGTTTCAACTACTATAGATTCATCTATATGTGAAAACTATTTACCACTGGTATGGAACGGAGTTACATTTAATACTTCAGGAGACACATCTGTAGTATTACGTGGCATTCATGGAGTAGATAGTACAATATATATGAATGTAACCGTATTTAGAAATACATCAGTAGTTAAACACGATACTATAATAGAAAACCAATTACCTTGGATTTATCTAGGAGAGGAGTTTTCAACAGATATTACCGATACTACTTTGATTATTCCCAATGCTGCCGGTTGTGATAGTATAATAACCTATAGTTTATATGTTCATCGAAATGTTTCAACAATATTGGATTCATCTATATGTGAAAACTATTTACCACTGGTATGGAACGGAGTTACATTTAATTCTACAAAAGACACTACCATAGTATTAATAGGAAATCATGGTATTGATAGCTCTGTACACATGCATGTAACAGTACTACAAAATACAACAGCTACAATACATGATAGTATAATAGAGAATCAATTGCCATGGTCATATTTAGGAATTGAGTTTACTACGGACATTAGTGATACTACATTTATAATTCCAAATACAGTAGGCTGCGATAGTATAATAACATATAGTTTACACGTACACAGAAATGTTACTACTTTTGTTGACACATCTGTATGTGAAAACTTCTTACCTTTCATTTGGAACGGAGTAGAATTTAATACAACAAGTAGCAGGTCTGTGCTTTTGATTGGAGAACATGGAATAGACAGCACCGTAAATATGAACGTTACTGTATTAGAAAACACTACAGCAACACGTTTGGATACCATAGTTGAAAACCAATTGCCATGGAATTACTTAGGAACTATATTTACTACCGATATAGTTGACACAACATTGATAACTCAAAATGTAGCGGGTTGCGATAGCATAATAACATATAGTTTACATGTCTACAGAAATGTTTATACCTATTTGGATTCTTCTGTTTGCGAAAATAAATTACCCTTGATTTGGAATGGAATAGAATTTAATACAGTGTTTGATAGTTCAGCAATATTAATTGGAGAACATGGGGTAGACAGCATTGTAAACATGAGCGTTTCTGTAATAGAAAACCCAACAGCTACAATACACGACACTATAATTGAAAACCAATTGCCATGGACATACTTAGGAGTAAACTTTACTACAGATATTTCCGATACAACATTTGTTATTCCAAACGCTTCTGATTGCGATAGCTTGATAAACTATAATTTACACGTACGCAGAAATGTTTCAACAAGTATAGATTCATCTACATGTGAAAACTATTTACCATTGGTCTGGAACGGAGTAACATTTAATACTTCAGGAGATACATCTGTGGTATTAGTTGGCAAACATGGAGTAGATAGTACTGTAAATATGAACGTTACTGTACTACAAAATACAAGAGCAGTAAGATACGATACCATAATTGAAAATCAATTACCTTGGAATTATTTAGGATTCAATTTTACAGATGACATTACAGATACAACTTTGACAACTCAAAATGTAGCGGGTTGCGATAGCATAATAACATATAGTTTACATGTCTACAGAAATGTTTCTACCTATTTGGATTCTTCTGTTTGCGAAAATAAATTACCCTTGATTTGGAATGGAATAGAATTTAATAGAGCATTTGATAGTTCAGCAATATTAATTGGCGAGCATGGGGTAGACAGCATTGTAAGCATGAGGGTTTCTGTGGTAGAAAACCCAACAGCTACAATACACGACACAATAATAGAGAATCAATTGCCATGGACTTATTTAGGAGTTGAATTTAGAACAGATGTTTCCGACACAACATTTGTTGTTCCAAACACATCTGGTTGCGACAGCTTAATAACATATAACCTATATGTACACTGGAACAGTACAACAATCTTAGACTCTTCGATTTGCGAAAACAATCTACCTCTAATATGGAATGGTATAGAATTTAATAGTTCAAGTGATAGCTCTGTGGTATTGATAGGCAGATATGGTGTTGACAGTATTGTTAATATGCACGTTACAGTACTACAAAATAGCACTGCAATCATATCAGACACTGTACTTGAAAACCAATTACCACATAGATATTTGGATATTATATTCACTACCGATATTGACACAACATTAATAATATCAAATGCAGTCGGTTGCGATAGCATAATATCGTACAGCTTACATGTAAATAGAAACATCTATATCGAATTAGATTCGGCCATTTGTGAAAATAATTTACCTTTTGTTTGGTACGGAGTAGAATTTAATTCTGCAGGTGACACTATAGTTACAGTTCCAGTTAGAAACATTGATGGAATAGATAGCGTTATTACATTGCACGTTGATATTTTACCTACATTTAGCAGTGTCGATGATGTTTATTTATGCTATGGCGATTCGTTGATATGGATTGATGGCAACACTTATTATTCAAATACAAATGAGCCTATATTTATTTTAGAAGCAAGTAATGGTTGCGACAGCATAATCAATTTGCATTTAAGAGTAGATGAGGGTAAAATAGTATCGAGGATGAAAGTTTCGCCCACTATGGTAACTCACGAACAAAGAATGATTGATTTGGTTGATTTGAGCGAATACAGTTCGGATAGAATATGGGTATTGCCCGACATGGTATCGACAAATAAAATATGCCGTTACGAATATCCGATAGACAAAGATTCGGTGGAAATAACTCTTATTGCTTATAATGAACACGAATGTTCCGATACTTCTAGAACTATAGTGAGGATGGATGGCGACATATTTGTGCCAAATGCATTTACACCAAATATGGAATCTAACAATAAATTCTTTGTCGTAACAAAGAACATCAATTCAATCAATGTACGAATTTATGATAGAAATGGTGGATTCATCTATCAATACAATACATTGGATGGCGAATGGGATGGTCGAAGAAATGGTCAAGTATGTCCGCAAGGTTCATACGTTTATCGAATAGAATACACTACCAAAGCCAATCCTAATGAATTGAAAACACGTATAGGCACTGTTACTTTGTTAAGATAGGTAAAGACTACCTGTTGGCTGAAAGAAAATCGAGGATGTTTAGTCATGTAAATTCACGCTTAGAAATGCTACGACATACAAATTATAAAACAGACCCTATCGACTAATAAAATTTCACTCACGAGGGAGATTTATCTACATCACGTAGTAGTTACATTTCCCTCACGAGGGAATTTCATCTACCTCACGAGGGAAGTTTGAGACTATATATTGTCCTACGGTTGACTGTATAATATCACGGTTATCACACCCTATTGTAACCCGATTGATGATAGGGTATAATTTTTTTAAGTCATCATCAGGTAATAACATCAATATTTTGCCATCTGATTTTTTTTTTGTACTTTTGCAAAATGATAGGGAAAGGTAAAGAAGTAATAATATTATTGATTATTGTTGTATTAGGCACAAATAATTGCAGGGGACAAATTGCATATTTGTTCAATGATTTGCCGTTGATAGACAGCTCCGAAATAAAAAAGCTATATCTGGAAGTGGATGTCCTTAGTTTTTTCAAGAACAACGAGTTTACTGGCGAGAAAGTAAAAGGCTATACATTGCCGGGTTTTTGCATGTCTCCGCACCTATCGTTGGCATTTTCCAAAAATGTACGAATGGAGGTAGGTGCAAATATTTTACGCTATTGGGGGAGCGAAATCTACCCATGCTATAGCTACTTAGGCATTGCCGAATGGGAAAGTGAACGCTACCAAAAAGGAGTACACATCCTTCCCATTATGAGAGCTCAATTTTCGATTACAGATAGTTTTCATATTGTATTTGGAACATTGTACAACAGAAATAGTCATTTACTATGTACCCCATTGTACAACAATGAACTAAACTACACCTCCGACCGTGAAAGCGGAATACAAATACTGTATGACAATCGTTTTCATTCGTCGGATTTATGGGTAAATTGGCAGAGCTTTATATTCGAAAACGACATCCATCAAGAGATGTTTGTATTTGGTTATAGCTCAAGAACAAATATCATAAAAACAGATTATGGGTTGGAGATAGGCATTCCACTACAATTTGTGGCACAACACCGAGGTGGCGAAGTAAATATTGCCGAAACCCACTCAATACAAACCTATTCCAACTATGCTGCAGGACTTTTTGGCAAATATTCGTTTGGAGGAAAATACTTTAAAGATATCACTTTTGCGTGCTATTATATCGGCTTCACTCAGAATGTTGGCACTCTATACCCTTTCAACAACGGCTGGGCAATATACCCCGAACTAAGCATAAGGATACATGATTTTCAACTAGATATGGGATATTTTGTAGGGAAAGATTTCATATCCCTACTTGGCTCGCCACATTTTGGCAACATATCGGCCAAAACCCCCGACATGATTTTCGACAAGATGGATATGTTTATGGCAGAAATAGAGTATTGCTATCACAAAAGCAAATATTTCTCATTTGGTATAGAAGGTAGTTTTATCCACTATTTCCCCTACACGAGTTTCCGCCCCGAGTATGGCACAATGGAACGCAAGAGAGCCAATTCATTTTCATTCGGACTTTTCCTGGACATCAATCCACGCATACGCATTGCCAACCTAAAGCCCAATATCGAATAGATACATAAAAATATGACAACCACACATATATACTACAGGAGGAAAGAAAATTATATTTTTTCCATAAAAAACAGAAAAAAAAACGTATCTTTGTCATCAAATATAATGTAGCATAGGATAATATAACAAATTAATTATTAACAATATAAACTAAGTATCATGCAAAAAAAAGGAAACAAATACGGTACACACCGCGTTATTGAACCTAAAGGAGTATTGCCACAACCGGCAAATAAGATAGACAACAACATGGACGAAATCTATGATAATGAAATTCTTATTGATGTTCAAACATTAAATGTAGACTCTGCTTCTTTCACAGATATTCATGAGTATGCAAAGAAACAAGCTGGAGAAGGTGCTTCAGAAGAGCAAGTTTTGGAAGAAATAAAGAAAGAAATGCTCTACAATGTAGAACTACAAGGGAAACATAGAAATCGTCGTACAGGCTCTGGCGGCATGTTGCTTGGTACTGTAGAAAAAATAGGTGATGCTTTAAAAGGCAAAATCGATTTGAAAGAAGGTGACAAGATAGCTACATTGGTATCGTTGTCATTGACTCCTCTTCGTATCGACAAGATAAAAGAAATCCGCAAAGACGTTGACCAAGTGGACATCGAAGGTAAAGCTATCCTTTTCGAAAGCGGTATATATGCAAAAATTCCAACCGATATGCCTGAAAAATTAGCTCTTTCAGCATTGGACGTAGCCGGTGCCCCAGCTCAAACTGCAAAACTTTGCAAACCCGGCGATACAGTTCTTATCATCGGAGCCGGTGGAAAATCGGGTATGCTTTGTTGCTACGAAGCCAAGAAACGTGTAGGTGTAACAGGTAAAGTTATAGGTATGTGCCACAGCCAAAAATCAACCGAACGCTTGCAAAAACTTGGTTTCTGCGATGTTGTTTTTGCCGGAAACGCTACAGACCCTGTTGCTATGGTTGAAAAAATCAGCGAACTTACAAACGGCGAAATGGCCGACATTACTATCAACAACGTTAACGTTTCGGATACTGAAATGACTAGCGTACTTTGCACTAAGAACACTGGTACCGTTTATTTCTTCTCGATGGCTACAAGCTTTACAAAAGCAGCATTGGGAGCCGAAGGAGTTGGCAGCGATGTAACTATGATTATAGGTAACGGATATACTAAAGGTCACGCCGAAATTACATTGCAAGAACTTCGCGAAAACGAAGAACTTCGCAAAATATTTGAAGAACTTTACGCTTAATACATACAATAACCGTTTAAGCAAAACGGTAGTACTGCATGGAGTACTACCGTTTTTTTGCTCTATACCCCAAGCTTCACCCAGTCTATTACCACCCCAAAAGTCAAAAAACAACTCGAAGCCATACATCTCAAAAACGAGTATAACAATAATATCAAGTTTTTTTTTCGAACAACAGTAGTTTAATTCAAAAAAAAAATGTACATTTGTGCTTTCAAACAAGACCATAAAAAAGCTTGTTTGTTTGTACAATTATTTGTTTATCAAAGGCTATAGCAAGATATACTTACACTATAGTTACCTACTAAATGTACAAAAATACATTTGATATTAATGATAAAGTAGGCAAATTGAGATGTGAATTTCTTGTACAAGTTAAAGTTAGAAGCAAATATTATATAAGTAAAAACATATAAAAACATAATACAACAGATGAAAGTATATCAAACATCCGACATCCGTAATATTGCCCTTGTAGGAGGAGCAAAATCAGGAAAAACCACATTGGCCGAAGCCATGTTATTCAATGGTGGTGTTATAAACCGTAGAGGTACCGTTGACGACAAGAACACAGTATCTGACTACCGCGACATAGAAATAGACAGAAAGAACTCCGTATCAACTTCATTGTTGTACACTGAATTTGGCGGAAAGAAGATTAATATTCTAGACGTTCCCGGCTTTGCCGATTTCCAAGGTGAGCTTGTAAGTGCTTTCAACGTAGTAGAAGCTGCTGTTGTAACCGTTAATGCTCAATCAGGTATCGAAGTAGGTACAGAATTGGCTTATCGCTACTCCAATGCTTTGAAGACCCCTCTTATCTTCGACATCAACCAATTGGATGCCGAAAAAGCTAACTTCGACGAATGTGTGGCTCAATTAAAAGACTACTTTGGTAGCAAATGTACAGTTATTCAATATCCCGTAAACCAAGGTATCGGTTTCAACAGCATTATAGACATTGTTGCAAACAAAATGTTCACTTTCAAAGGTGGAAAAGTAGAAGCTAGCGAAATTCCTGCCGACCAAGCCGATAAAGCTGCCGAAATGCGTAGTGCATTAGTTGAGGAAGCTGCTGCTGCCGACGACGAATTGATGGAAAAATACTTCGAAGAAGGCGACCTTTCTCCAGAAGACCTTTCGAAAGCTTTGCGTTTGGCTATCGATAAATTAGACCTTTATCCTATCCTTTGCACCAATGCAAAAGATGATATGGGTGTAGCTCGCATGTTGGAATTTATAGTTGACAACGTTCCTGCTCCAAACCAAGTATCTAACGCTCCAAAAACAACTACCGGCGACGACATCAAATTCGACGTTACTGCTCCTACTTTGTTGTTTGCTTTCAAAACTGCCAACGAACAACACCTTGGCGAAGTAACTTACCTGAAGGTAATGAACGGCGAAGTAACAGAAAGTTTAGACCTTATCAACGCCAATACCCAAGGTAAAGAACGCTTGTCGCAAATATTGATATGTGCCGGTAAGAACCGTCAAAAAGTAGAAAAAGCCGTTGCCGGTGATATTTTCTGCACCATCAAACTTAAAGACGTTAAGACCAACCAATCGTTGGCATCGGCCAAAAACTCTGACCAACAAGTTACTCCTATCGAGTTCCCAAAACCAATATACACAGTAGCAGTAAAAGCTGCCAACTCGTCGGACGACGAAAA
>JAFWBF010000038.1 GCA_017507285.1 Bacteroidales bacterium
ACGGCGTTGGGAACTCTCCCCAACGGCTTTGGGGGACCTTCCCAACGGCTTTGGGAACCCATGCTTCTAACGTAAACGTGTCATCATGTTAAGCATCTTATATCAAAGGGTTAAGCATCTTGTTTCTTGCTTTTGAGGTGCAACGCAGCAACAATGTACGGTATGGCTTCAGTATAAGGTTTGGAATATTTACAGTATGGAGCCACAGCTTAACTTTGTTGCAAAACAAGTTTTAGAAGTTGCCTATATGTCTACCCAAAAATTATTGTAATATTATTTAGTCTATTCTGTTGCAAACCAATAAACTAATTATTCTTTTCATTTCACACCTCCTAATCTTTCAAAATGATAAGAATACCCATACTCAATTCCGGTTCCGGCATCTAATATGGAATTAAAAATATATAAATTACTATCTGAGTAAAAATGGAAATAATATTGACTACTTCTTCCATCGAAATACAAATAATTACCCCTAAAATCATATACTGTATTCAAATTATCAAATACAGATGGCTCTCCTGTAGTATTAGTAGTAACCACAGTATTGTCTTCGCCAAATACAAGTTGGAGTGTTCCACTTTCGGTGTACAACTCATCGGTACACACCCACGTTCCCGTAAATGGGTTATATGGTTTTTCGCTTGGTATCGGTTCTTGTTCTTCTTTTTCTTCACAACTCATTATGCTGATACTTCCTATTATTACCATTGACAACAAGGCGAATTTAAAAATCACTTTCTTCATAATATCTTCAATATTAATATAGTTTATTATTCAACTAAAGTAGAACAATTAAATCAAGGCCAAAAAGTCCAAGGTTGTTCATAATCGATATTTAAACTCAAGAATACTTTTTGATTTTCCTTGGTCTTATCTGTTGTAAATACTTTTAGATAATTGGAATAGACACTTTCTGCTTCCCGGTCTGTTTCCACATCGATATATATATTAGCATAGTTTCCACCAAAGCTATAATAGCAACTTATTTCCTCATTTACAAATGGACGAGTAAGCATTCTGCTAACAACATACAATGTTTTATTATCAAAGTCAACTTCTTTCGGCAAAGGGCAATTTGGAAACAATGAATCGTATTCAACTCGAGAATTGACTTCGGCACAATTATCACTGCCCATATATACATCAATGAGATTAGTTATTATACGGTTTGCCAACTCCTCATCATCTATTGGAATTTCTTCAATAGTTTCGCATATCGCGCCTTTGGTTGTGGATGGTTCCGGTTCTTCTTCTTTTTTGCAGCTACTAATACTTAGCATTCCTACAGCCGTCAATGCCAATAGGGCGTACTTAAAAAAATCTTTCTTCATAAATCAATCCTTTAATATATCTATACATTATTTCTTTTCATTTCATTAAAAGCACATATATTCTCAATCAAAAAAAAGATGAGACAAAATATATTTCAAAGCCATGTATATTAGTCCGAAACGGGACGCACTCCATAGCCGTAGAACCTCATAAACCAATCCATGTAACACTTTTTTTCTATTGAGAAACCAATATAATAAGCAGATTTATCAGGGAAAATATCATTATCACAATTAGTAGAACTCCAATAAAAGCCTTTGAATATATTGTCGCAGAGTGATGTTTCAATGTAACAACCATTGGCAGGGAAAAATATAGTATTGCCGTTTTTTCCTGTTACAAGTCTTCCTGTTGTTCCGTTTTGTGTGGTCCATTTAAAAGTGCAATTATCTATTAGTTCTTTCATTTCCTCTTTTGTTGGCATACGCCACGGGGCTCCCCAGTTGGCTGTAGCTGCATCGTAGTTGGCGTTGCCACTTATGTCGCCAAACTGTTGACCCATTGTTGCACAATTTTCATCAGAATAGTCTGTTGTAGGAACAATTTCGCCCCAAGCATAATAATTGCCATACTCTTCCGGAGTATTTGCACCTACATTACAAGTAGCCCATTTCAATCCACTTGGCAAGCCAAGGTCTACATATTCATGACCATTAATAGTATTGTCGGGTTCTTTTTCGCAGCTGCTAATGCTTAGCACTCCTACGGCTATCAACGCCAATAAGGTGATATCAAAAAATGTTTTCTTCATATTGCATAATATTTTAAGTGGTTGTGCGATTTTTATTTCTCATGCCAATATGACACATAGAGGGCTTTGTTTGATGGTTAATAAAAGTTAAGGGGGTGTTCTGAGGGTTGATTTGTAAGTGATTTTGGGATAGTACAATATCATGTTTAACATAAGCAAAACTCCGGCTATTATTGTATGTCTCATACATTTAATCTGTTAGAGAATGGGAGTAGATGATTACTTGTGTAAAATAATCATTGGTTTTGAGATAATTGTCGTTTTGCAAGAAGTAGTCTTTTACCTCAAGTCCTATAGGATTTTTTATTGTTCCTCTTTTTGAAACAGAAACAGCTTTGTTTTTAAGAATATAGACGTCATTTTCTGCCAAATATCCCAAAGGTATATTGTTTCGATGTATTACTTTGCCGGGATTAAATGCAAAACCATCATCGTATAGTTTTTTGTACTTTTCTTTCAAACCGTTGTTATCTTGATGCCATACATCGATGTACACCATGTTTTCGTTGGCTCTGTGTATTACAAGGGCTATATGGTTGCTGTCTATGCTGTGGGCAAATCGTAGTTGATCTGTTTTTCCAAATTCTTTTTCTATACAATGTATTATTTCGGGAGCATTTGTTCTTTTTATTTTCGAAGCTTTTTTCTTTATTTTGTCCGACAACGATTTCCAGTTATCGCTGGTACGCGATAAAGTGGTGGTTTCGGTTAGATTTTCGTCAAACAGCGAAAAAGAATATTTATTGCGGTTTGCCCAAAGGATTTTATTTTTTTTGATATCATAAAATTTACCCGGTTTGAAGTATGACAGCAATGTTGTATTGGAGCGGGGAAATATTTCGTTGGTTATTTGTTTTGTTGGTATATTGTATAGATATATGGCGGTTTTTGGTTTTGACGAGTGGTCGTTTTGTATAAAAACAAGTGTGCTATCGTTCAAAAAATCAATGCAGCAAAAACTTTTTTGGATGGTTTGTTCTGCTGTTTTCTACCTTGGGAAGATTAGGTTTCTTTATTACTTTGGTTTGAGCATTCAGTGTTATTGCAGATGTTGTCAGAGTCAAAAGCAGTAAAAGACTATTATATTTCAATGTGTTCATTATGATGTTTTTATGATGATAAATAATCGGATATCTTTAGCACAAAGATAATGTTTTTTTTTGAGTTCATCAGATTTACAAGCTATATTGCGAATAAAAAAAGCAGCCCCCTATATAGAGGACTGCCAGGAGATAAAATTGAAAAAACAATTACTTACTTTATTATCTTTACGCTTCGATTGATGAAGTTGGTAAGGGCTTCGCCTTTTAATAATCCATTAGACAGCAATGCCAAGTCGGTTAGTTGGTGAACTAGTTCCTTTTGATGTTCGGTGTCGGTATCGTTCAATATTTCACCTATAAGAGGGTGATTAATGTTTACCACCAAGTTGTACGATTCCGGCATTTCGCCATAGAAGCTCATTCCACCGCCACCCATCATGGACATCTCTTTGTAGCGACGCATAAACTCGTTTTGAGTTATAAGCATAGGGCTGTCGGTTTCTTCCAAGCTTTCGAGCATTACGGTATATTTTTTAGTGTCTATCTCGCTCTCTATAATGGGCTTAAGTTTTTCTTGTTCTTCCTTCGATAGCTTTTCGGGAATGCTATCGTCTTTAGGTATAAGTTTTTCCACCACATCGCTATCCACACGTACAAAACGGGTGTCTTTCCATTTTTGTTCCAGTAGGTTTACAAAGTGGTTGTCCAGCACTGTGTCCATCAGTAGCACATCGTAGCCTTTTTCCTTGGCTTTGGCTATGTAGGCATGTTGCTCTTCGGCGTTGGTAGCGTAGAGGTATACCAGTACCTTGTCTTTGTCGGTTTGTAGGGGTTCTATTTTTTTCTTGTAGTCTTCGAAAGTGAAGAATTTGCCTTCGGTGTTTTTAAGCAAGGAGAATTTTTCGGCACGGTCGAAGAATTTTTCTTCCGATAGCATACCATATTCTATAAATATTTTCAGGTCGTCCCATTTGGCTTCAAAGTCTTCGCGGTTGTTTTTGAATAGTTCTTCAAGTTTGTCGGCTACTTTCTTGCTTATGTGCGACGATATTTTCTTCACGTTGCTGTCGCTTTGCAAATAAGAGCGAGATACGTTGAGCGGAATATCGGGCGAGTCCAACACGCCGTGAAGCAGCATCAAGTATTCAGGCACAACGCCTTCTACAGAGTCGGTAACAAACACTTGGTTGCAGTATAGCTGTATTTTGTTGCGGTTGGGGTCGATGGTGCGTTTTACCTTGGGGAAGTATAGGATACCTGTAAGGTTGAAAGGATAATCCACGTTCAAATGAATTTGGAACAATGGATCTTCGAAGTTCATAGGGTATAGTTCGTGGTAGAACTTACGATAGTCTTCGTCGGTAAGGTCGGCGGGTTTCTTTTTCCACGCAGGGTTAGTGTCGTTTATTATTCTTGGGCGTTTCTTTTCTTCGCGTTCAGGATTGCCGTCTTTGTCTTTTTTTGTTTCGGAGTCAACCCAATAGCTTTCTTCGCCAAAACATATAGCCACAGGCATAAAACGGCAGTATTTTTTTAGCAAATCAAGTATTCTGTTTTCTTCCAAAAACTCCTTGGAATCGTCGGCGATGTGCAGAATAATGTCGGTACCACGTTCTGTTTTGTCAATTTCTTTCATGGTATACTCCGGCGAGCCGTCGCACATCCATTCTACAGCAGGAGCATCGGTGTAGGATTTAGTTCTTATTTCCACCTTGTCGGCAACCATAAAAGCGGAGTAGAATCCAAGGCCAAAATGGCCAATAAGGTTTTCGGAAACGTTTTTATATTTTTCCAAGAAATCTTCGGCACCCGAAAAAGCTATTTGGTTTATGTATTTTTCTACTTCTTCTTGGGTCATACCTATACCGCGATCGCTGATGATAAGTTTGCCTTTTTCTATTTTGACATTGATAGTTAGGTCGCCAAGTTCTACATTGGCTTGACCCATCGATACAAGGGCTTTGAGTTTTTGAGTAGCATCGGTAGCGTTTGACACTAGTTCACGCAAAAATATTTCGTGGTCGGAGTATAAGAATTTCTTTATAACGGGGAATATATTTTCCGTTTGTACATTAATATTACCTTTCATTGTTATCTTCTATTTATTTGTTCAATTGATACTATATTATTTATTTGGTTATGTGTCGAAGCACACTAAAGTGAACAACAAAAATTATGCCAATGTGTTCTTTTCTGACAAAATGTCATATTTTTCTATTTTCATGCTGTCAATATGTATATGTTGTAGTCGTGTTTATAGAGGGTATATTGTCGTTTTTACGACGGTATATCATCAATAGTTTTATACCCTACTGTGAAGGATATGATGGTATACCATTTTTTTTGTCCTATATTTTGGTGGTTGAGAATAGATCTTTGTTAGGTGGCAAAATCCCTCACGAGGGCGTTGTCACTTACTCGTGATCTGGATAAATTTTCCTCACGATGAAAATTCACCTCCCTCGTGATCCATTTTTTAGCAAAAAAAGGATTTGTCGGAAAGCTGTTTCCAATTAAGGAAAAAGTTGTATATTTGCAATGTTGTAATGGACAAATATTTCATCAATAATATAATGTAATTTGTTTACATTCAAATTCAAATTCAAATACAAAGCAATTATGAATACATTTAAAATTTTATCATCGCTGATGATAGTCACACTTGCAGTAGGTTGTGGCGGTGGCGAAACTGGTAAGAAAACCAGGCAAGAAACGGAAAGGGTAAAACAGGTATGTCCGGTGCCTAAGCATAAGTA
>JAFWBF010000039.1 GCA_017507285.1 Bacteroidales bacterium
ACTTTAAAGTCCAGAACATATTCATAACATTGCTTAGCATAAAGAAGAGCGAACGCAAGCCCAATATGGCAAATATGTTGGAGAAGAATACGATAAAGGGGTCTTGTGTAACAGAGAATACGGCCGGTATTGAGTCTACAGCAAATATCACATCAGAAAATTCGATAACCAAAAGCACTACAAAGAGTGGAGTGATATAGCGTTTGCCGTCAATACGGCAGAAGAAATCGTGGCCATGACCTTGGGGATGCAGACGGAAATACTTGGAACAGAAACGTACCATTGGGTGCTTTTCGGTATCTATCTTCTCGTCGTTTTTGTCGAAAAACATCTTTATACCCGATATTACCAATATAGCTCCAAACACTGCCAATATCCAAGAGAACTTTTGGATAAGAGCGGCACTTGCAAAAATGAAAACAAAACGCAACACTATGGCACCTATAATACCCCAAAATAGCACACGATGATAGTACTTTTGGTCTATACCGAAGCTAACGAATATCATAATCATAACAAAGATATTATCGATAGAAAGGGCTTTTTCCAACAAATAACCGGTAAGGTATTCGAGAGTCATTGTATTTCGATACATATCCATATTGGCCTCAAACCCCAACGAAGCATCGAGGGCAAGGTTGTGGCCATACTTGATATTTATGGCCTCGAGCTGCTCCATGGTGTTGATACCATGAATCCATTCGGCACAAAAATATATAACCACTGCAAAAACCAGTGCCAGCGAAATCCATACACATGTCCATGCAGTGGCCTCTTTAAACGAAATAACATGGTCTTTTTTATGAAAGACACCCAAATCGAGCACCAGCATAAGGGTAACTAAAACCAAGAAACCTCCAAAAAACAGAATCTCATTTACATTCATAGACTAATCAATTTTAGTATTTATTATTTGTTATAGTTATTACTCTTCAACTTGTTATATCTTTTACGTGCTTCCACCACATATAGGCTTGCCGAATAGTCCAAAAGTATCCGTTCGTAATACTCCTTTGCTTTGTCGGGATTGTTCAGCTTTGTTTCGTTCAGATCGCCCAATAGGAACAATGCGTCATCGGCAAGTATGTCGTGGCCATAAAAGTTTGCCACGGTTTGAAGTAACGAATCAGCTTGTATAAAATTGTTTTGTTTGATAGATATTTGTGCTTTTCGCATAAGAATCTCGTCAAACAAAGCGTGCGATATGTTTATCTGCAGTATTGAATCAAAGTATTTCCAAGCCTCGCCAAGCTTGTTTTGGTATATCAGCAAATCGGCTTTGGCAAAATATTCCAACGATACGTATGTGCTATCATCCTCCATATTATCGCTTATCAGTAATGATAGTTCCATGGCATCGTTGGCCACCAGCTTGGAAGTTGAAGCCCTAAGCACATCCAGCTGCGACTTTGCCCACTCAAAGTCGCCTTTGTAGTAGGACAGTTTGGCATTCTTAAGCTTTGCCAACGCCCCTATTATATCACTCTTATTGGCTTTTTCCACCTGCATATATAGCAGTGCCGACTCCCACATCTCGCCACCAAATATCAGTATATCGCCGAGTTCCAACTTTACCGCATCAATATCCTTGCGTGCCACACCTTTCATATCAATAATTTCATACAATATATCGGCCGACTTTTGGATATCATACACATGAAAGGCCAATATATTGGCATAGTTACGCATTATGGGTATGGTTTGAACGTTTTTGCCCAATTCGGCAAAGGTGCGTTCGTACTCGCCTACCAACGTTGATAGTTCTTTGGCCGATATGGTATAGTTCTTGTTAATCATATTAAACTTTACGCCCAACAGCTCCACACGACTTTTGATGTAATAGGGATTATCGTTGCCTTTCTTTATAATATAGTTATATCCCTGTACAGCCACATCGTAAGCCTCGTTTGATTTGGCTATCGAAGCCACTTTATAAACCTGCTCGGCATTACCTTCGGGAAAGCGCATATCCACGGCTTTGGCCTGCTTGAAAGCAAAGTCGAAATCCTTCTGCTGAACCGAAAACCATATCATCATATCCAATAAGGTGGCATTGTTTGGCGATTTCTGCAATCGGGCAACCAACGAATTGCGAAGGCTTTCGACAAGTTTGGGATTGTCCGTTTGGGTCATCGAACGCTGCAGAAAAACTTGCATCTGCGATTTCATAGCCGGATTGAGCTCCAAAAAGTCGAGGTACTCCCGCATCATATCGTCGTATCTACCACTTTTCTCGTACAAAGTGGCTATTTCAAATACAAAGAATTGATTATTGTTGTTCATCTTCTTGCGGGCGGCAAGATAGGTTTCGATGGCATAGCTATATAGCTCCACATTTTCAAAAGCCGAAGCCAACGACGAAATCTGTTGCACATTGGGGTTCATCTTCTCAATAGCTTTGGCAAAAGCTTTCTCGGCCTTCGACTTCTTGCCTTCGCACAAATATACATAACCCAAATCGACATACAAATTCAGGTTTTTAGGTTCTTTCTTCATTTGCCGTTCCACAAGCCTATTGGCATCGCGGTAACGCTCCAGTTTTATATACGAGGTAAGCAACTGCTGATAATAAAACTTGTTTTGCGATTTTTCGAAGAAACGTTCGTACAATTCGGCAGCCTTATCGTACTCCTTGTTGCGGAAAAAATACTCGGCCGTTTGTATCTCCTGGTCACTTTGTGCCAAAGACACTGCCGAAAACATCAGCAACATTAGCATACACAGCAGCTTGTTTCCTATCCTTATATTAGCAATCATTATCCTACAGCATTCCTTATTTATGTTCTACAAATTGATAAATAACACGTTTTTACCGTTTTTATTTTGCACCACCGTTATTTTTCTATCTCCCATGGGGTGTTCCCCTCCCCCCTACAAGTTGATATGATAGTGCAATGGAATACAAAAACATTGCTGCATCTTCTATCAGTCCGTCGGGAAAATCGTAGGCAGGATGATGCAGTTCCATACAGTCCTCGCCTGCACCTATTCCCATAAAAGCCCCTTTGTAGGCAGTAAGGTATTCGGCAAAATCCTCCGACCAACGAAACGGAATGTCCAAAGTATATATCTTTTTGTTTTGCTTGGAAGCCAACATTAGTAGTCGGTCCACATTTTCATCGGTGTTCTCTACTGCCGAGAAAGGCTCGCGATAATCAACCGATAGGGTCAAACCATAATGTTTTGCAACCATATTCAGCCGAACATTCATATATTCCAACAGTTCCGACATTTTTTTGTTTGAATAAGCCCTAAGGGTAAACATCAGTTCGGCATCGCCGGCCGAGGTACCGAAAGCCACCTCTCCTATACGGGTATAGATAAGGGTTGATTGCTGAAAATCGGTGGGCGAACAATGGGCAGCGTTATAGTCGTTCATAAGCCTTATCATGTCAGCTACAGCCATTGCAGGGTTTATACCTTCTTCGGGATGAGCGGCATGAGTTTGCCGCCCCACCATTGTTATAGCCACCCCTACCGATGCAGCTGCAAAAGTTCCCTTTTTCAGTACCACACTACCAAGGGAATATTGGGGAAGATTATGAAACCCATATATTGCATCAATGCCATACCCATCCAACACACCCGACTCCAATATTCGTGTAGCCCCTTTACCCGTCTCCTCTTCAGCTTGGAATATCAAGACAATATTAACGTTTGAACGCTCGGTCGCCACCACCTCTGCCAACCGCAACAATATGGCGGTATGCCCATCGTGGCCACATTTGTGCGACACCCCCTCTTGCTCAGACCTATAGTCTACAGCCAATGTTTCGCTTATGGGCAAGGCATCAATATCGGCCCTAAAAGCCACGGTGGCATATCGGTCAGACCTATACCATGCCGCCACCAGTCCATACCCCCCCACATTGGTATGCAAATGTGTAGGCTTTAAGGCCTGCAAATAGCGGACCAATATATCATGCGTATACTTTTCCATGCCCGAAAGTTCGGGATGGGAATGCAACAAATGACGTATAGCAACAATGTCGTTCAGCATAACGGAATTATAGTTTTATTTCCCAATCTTAGCCAAATGCATAAGGGCATCGCACACTTCGGTATCGCCAACCACAACGTCTATGGCTGCTTGGCCTATGGCTTGCAAAAGCACACAACGTATTTCGCCATCTGCGTTTTTCTTATCGGCATAAACGTACGACAGCAATTCTTCCATATCCTTCAACTTATAAGCAGGCATAGCCACCAACGACGAGAGCAATGACGCCAATTCATCATACCGGGCCTTATCAAACCCCATCTTCTTGACGGACAAATACGTTTCGGCCACGATACCTATACCTACAGCCTCGCCATGCGACAGCGGATTTTGGTCGTGGGCCAGCGAAAAACTTTCTATGGCATGACCCAACGTATGGCCAAAGTTGAGCATCTTGCGTAGTCCGGTATCATAAGGGTCTTCTTTCACTATAGCTGTCTTTATCAGAGCTGCAGCCTTTATCACATCATTGCCAAGCACGGGAGTATCGGCTTTCAACATCGAGCAGAATGAGGCATAGAGCTCTGCATCGCCTATCATCAAGGTTTTGAGTAGTTCGCATAAGCCCGACACCCATTCCTTGCGAGGCAAGGTGTTCAAAAAGTCGGGGTCGACACACACAACTTCGGGCTGATGAAAGAAGCCTATCTGATTCTTAACCATTCCAATATTTACCGCCGTCTTACCCCCTATCGAAGCATCAACCATACCCAACAGAGTAGTGGGAATGTTGATATATCGGATACCACGTTTGAAACCTGCGGCAACAAATCCGCCCAAATCGCTAACCATGCCCCCGCCAAGATTTACAAGTATACAATCTCTATCGGCCGACATGTCCAAAAGAGCCTGCCACAGCTGCGAAGCAATATCCAAAGTTTTGTTGGCTTCGCCACTCTCTATCTCCAAAAATTCCGATTCTTGAAGAGCTTCAACCTTCGATACTAGCAACGCCAAACAATGTTCGCTTGTGTTTTCGTCGGTAAGTATATAATATTTAGCCGATGCATACTTCGGCATTTTTAGCAACCTATTTAACTGAGACAATGCCGATTGTCTTGATGGTAATAACAACTTTGTAGTTTTCATTTGTATAGAAATTTCAGACTACAAAAGTACACATTTTTTATGATATACCACAAAAATGTTTACACCCTACCACAACTACAATTATACCCTATTGCAAATACATTCACATTTATGGTATAAAATATACATAAAGCAGTAGCCAAATTTGCCTCCCGACTCCGACGAATTTTCCTAGTGATCTAGATTCGTCTCCATACCGAAGTAGCAAAATCTCCATACCGAAGCAAATTTTAGGCACCTCACATCAAGCATATTCTTTGCCCCTCACAAAAGTAAAAAGGCGCACTTATAACACATCGAAAAAAAACATCAAATGCAGATTTAATTGCTAAAAAAGAAAAATAATTTGCAGTAGCACGTAAGATTTTGCCCAAAACCCTTACTAATAGATTAGAAATTTAAAATATTTATTGAGATGAAGAAATTAATTGCATTGGCAACAGCTATCTGCCTATCGTTCGGAGTAGCAGTAGCTCAACAACAAGTTGCCCAACAAAAAGAAGTAAAAACCGAAAAAACACACAAATGCTCGCACGATGGTAAAGATAAAGACCACAAGTGTAGCAAAGACGCTAAAGCTAAAGACCACAAATGCTCGCACAATGGCAAAGACCACAAATGTAGCAAGGATGCTAAAGCTAAAGACCACAAATGCTCACACGATGGTAAAGACCACAAATGCAGCAAAGACGCTAAAGCTAAAGACCACAAATGCTCGCACGATGGTAAAGACCACAAATGTAGCAAGGATGCTAAAGAACGTAAATGTTGTAACCCAAAAGAATGTTGCAAAGATCCTAAATGTTGCAAAGACGGAGTATGCAAACAAGAAGTAGGAAAATGCTGCAAAGAGAAAAAATAAAATAGTTTGTTGTCTCTACAAAGAATAATTTTTGTATCTTTGCGAAAGGATTTTTGCTAGTGCAATTATCCTTTCGCTTTATAGTAGAAACGATTACATAAAAATACTTAGAGACTTCACACAGTTTAATGACAGAAAAAGAACTAATACAAGCATTAAAGAACAATAATCCCGAAGCATTCAAATATGTTTACGAACAGTATTATAACAAGATAAAACACCTGTGTTATGGTATCGTAAACAATCCCGAAGATGCGGAAGATTTGGCACAAGAAGTCTTTATAGACTTGTATAACTCTATTTCACGTTTTCGAGGGGATTCAAAATTAAGCACTTGGATACACCGAATAGCACTGAATAAGTCATACACTTTTGTTCAGAAAAAGAAGTTTAAGGACATATTTACAAAATTGGAAGAAAAACTAACACAACATGCAGACAAAGTAGAAGACGAAGACCAAAAAACTAAGCAGATAAACGACCTACACAAGGCAATAAAAGCACTACCCGCCAGACAAGCCAAGGCTTTTACGCTTTTCTACTACGAAGGCATTCCACAAAAAGAGATAGTAGAAATTATGAAATTGGAATCGGTATCTACAGTAGAACAATTGATATTTAGAGCAAAACAGAAAATAAAGCAAACCATGTCGTTGAACGAAGACGAATAGAAACAAGAAAAATATACGACTATGAAAAATAATGAATTCAACAGTTTGCTAATAGAAACCATAGCAAACGACAAGGCAGTTATACATACAAACGAGAACTCGTTTGCTACACTCTGCTCAAAGATTGAAAAACAACATACAACAGAGTTGAGACACCAAAAAATTGTAAGCCGTGGCATACTACCTATAGTTATAGCCACCATGTTGCTGAATATCGGCTTCCTATTCTTCGATATCAACGACAATCAAACAATGACTACATTTGCCGAAGAAAACTATATTAGCACATCGGCATATTATTTCTCGGAAATACTAATAAACGAATAAAACACATACATACAATGACAAAGAAACATTTCGGCATAATAATAGGAATTATCGGACTGCTGCTTATATGCAACATAGCTACGCTGTCTATACTACTATCCAACAATCATCACTCACACAAACATGAGAGACGCGGCAAATGTTTCTTAAAATCGGAGCTAAACCTCAGTGCCGAACAATGTGTTGCATTCGATTCGATAAAGAAAAAACATAAACACAAAGCCAAGGAACTGGATAGAAAACTAAAGTCGTACCAGCACAATATGATACTACTAGTATCAACCGATAATATAGACACCAACGCCGTGAAAGAAACACAACAAATGATTATAGGTATGCAAGACTCTCTACTACAAACCACAATATGCCAATACAAAGAATACCGCAACGTGCTAGATTCGGCCCGCCAAGAAAAGTTAAAAAACATATACTTGGAAATATTCTTATGCAACAAAAAAGAATGTAAACGACAAAAGTAAATCTTGCCCGTTTTTCATTGCATTTCCCCATATAGTACAACCACTACGATTATCGCTATCAAAAAAAATTAAAAAAAATAGCATATTTCTTTGCTATTATCAGTAATTTTATTAATTTTGTAGCATTGCTCTCCTTGAGAGGTATACCTATAAGTAACTATCTTTCAAGAGGTATAGTGGTTTTACATATATCAAATAGACTAGATTAAAATAGCAAATGAGTTGGAAAAACAAAGCAAATGGTAAGCCAATAGCACTTGTTGTTATCACTATAACATTGATGACAGTGTGGGGTTGTTGTTGCAAAAGCAACAATAAAGGCAATTGCTACCCTCTCATGTCGGGCGACCTACTGTTCCAAGTAAACAAAAGTAGCGAACTAGTTGACGCTATCACCAATTCGACAATAGGTTTTGAAAACCTTTCATGTAGCAATGTTGGCATACTTATCGAAGAAAACAAGGAACTTTATATTATAGCAGCCGGCACTATCAATGGTGTAGAAATAATGCAATTGCAAACATTCCTAGACAAATCGGCCGCCACACAAGACAACAAACCAATAGTTATAGCCAAACGACTAAAAGACACCTCATTTGTTCAAAATGCAGTAGAACGAGCCAAAACACTTATAGGAAGACCTTTCGACTTTGCTTTTTTACCAAACAACAATGCAATATACGGTTCCGAGCTGGTATACGAAAGCTATCTTGATGATAACAACAATCCTCTTTTTGCCTCACATCAAATGTTTTTCAGAGATTCGACTGGCAATACTTCCGATAAATGGATTTCATATTTCAGGTCGTACAACCTAGATGTGCCTGTAGGTGAATACGGCACCAACCCCAACGACATGGCCAACGACACTATATTGGAAGAGGTTTATCGCTTCTTCTAGTACACTACAATAATAAGTATTCCATGGAAGTTATAGTAGACAGACTTTTCGATATGCAAGACTTTCAGTATCGTAGTTTTGTGGCCAAACTTACTCCATCTGTAAATATAGACAATATAATAGGTGTACGCACACCGCAGCTGAGGGTTTATGCAAAAGAACTACGCAACAACCCAATAAAACACACTTTTCTGAAGCAGTTACCCCACAAATTTTACGAAGAAAACAATCTGCATGGAATGCTTATACAAAACATAAGCACCGACATAAACGAAATTATACAATACGTAAACGATTTTCTTCCACACATAGACAATTGGGCTACATGCGACACCTTATCGCCAAAGATTTTCAAGAAGCACCCCGCCATAGTACGCAAAAACATAACGACGTGGCTAAGCTCCACACATATCTATACCGTAAGATTTGGCATTGTAACATTGCTACAATTTTTTCTTGACGAGCACTTCCTACAGTCCGACCTTTCACTAGTAGCTCAAATAAAGTCCGATGAATACTATGTAAATATGGCCATAGCATGGTACTACAGCTATGCACTTATAAAGCAGTACCCCTATGCCCTACCGCTATTTGAAAGCCAACAACTAGACAAGTGGATTCACAACAAATCCATACAGAAAGCTATAGAAAGCTACCGCATATCACCCGAAAAAAAAGACTACCTCCGAGGGCTACGAATCCGATAGTCCAAATAATTATCCACTACTTTATTCTGCAGCTGAGCATTGAACGGTTTTCCAGCCAGCCCTCCAACGTGTCGCCAATCTGTATGCTTCCTACGCCTGCAGGAGTACCTGTAAAAATAAAGTCGCCAATCTTCAAAGTCATATACTGCGATATATAGGCTATCAAATCGTTGACAGCAAAAAGCATATTGCCGGTATATCCCTGCTGAACAGTAGAGCCGTTCTTTCTAAGTTCGAAATTCAAATCCTGAATATCTTTAGCCATATCTGCCAAAGGCACAAACTCGCTCACCAGCGCCGAATCGTCAAAACCCTTGGCCATCGTCCATGGGTTGCCTTTGGCTATAGCCTCGCGCTGTAGGTCGCGGGCAGTAAAATCTATGCCCAATGCCACTTCGGAATAATACTTATGGGCAAATTTGGACTGTATGTTCTTGCCAAGTCTGTTTATACGCACCACCAACTCCAGCTCGTAGTCTATCTCGGTCGAAAAGTCGGGATAAAAAAACGGTTGGCCACGCTGCAAAAGAGCACTATCGGGCTTGATAAAGAACAAAGGATGTTCGGGAGTATCATGGTTCAGCTCCCGAACATGCTCGGCATAATTTCGTCCGATACAAATTATCTTCATATCCAATTATGTATTTAGAATTATCAGAATAATTTGGTTTGAGCCCCTTTAACGAATTTCGAACGCAAACGTATGTCGGTTATAACCCTTTTGGTACTAAGTGGAAAATCGGCTTTCATCATCCAGTCGTAATATGCCGGTTCTATCTCAAACACATCTTCCACCGCTTTGCCTTTATATTTGCCAAAGTTAAAGACCTCTTTACCCTCTTTGTTAAAACCTAAATGGCCCACCAAGTCGGCCCATTGCGAAGCATTGGTAAACTCTTGCAACTTACGCATATCGTTCACTATGGGGTATGAGATATTTCCATCCCTATCTTCATACTCCACCCCGTTGTAACGTTCTATTTGGGCCATCAATATTTCGTATGTAGCCATTGTGTCGGCTTCGGCCGAATGGGCATTATCCAAATTCTTGCCACAGTAGAACTTATATGCTGCCTTAAGGGTACGAGGCTCCATCTTGTGGAAGATATTTTGCACATCTATAGTCTTGCGGTTCGATATATCAAAGTTTATTCCCACCCTAAGAAATTCTTCGACCAAAAGAGGAATATCAAACTTATTGGAATTATATCCAGCCAAATCGCTATCGCCTATAAAGTTGGCTATCTCGGCCGATAGTTCCTTGAAGGTAGGTTTGTCGCGCACCATTTCGTCGGTAATACCATGTATTTCGGTCGATTGCGGAGGTATGGGCATACCCGGATTTACTCGTTGCACATAGGTCGATACCCGGCCATCAACTGCCACTTTCAGCAGGCATATCTCCACTATATGGTCGCTACCCACTTGTACTCCTGTTGTTTCCAAATCAAAAAATACCAGTGGTTTTGTAAGGTTTAGTTTCATAATAATATTTATGATATTTAATGTTGTGTATAAATCTATTCTATTGTTGTATTTGCTGCCTTGTGTATTACCAGCAAGCGTTTTAGCAACGGCTCGGCCAGCTCCAGGTGCAACATATTGGCACCATCACTTTTGGCATACAGCGGATAGGGGTGCGTTTCCATAAATATACCATCAACTCCTACAGCCACAGCGGCACGTGCTATAGTTTCTATCATCTCGGGATTGCCCCCGGTAACGCCGGCCACCTGGTTGGGCTTTTGTAGCGAATGCGTTATGTCCATCACCACCGGTACCTCGTTGGTTTTCATGGTAGGTATGGAACGGTAGTCTACCACCAAGTCTTGATAGCCAAAGGTAGTACCACGCTCTGTAAGCATAATATCGGTTCCACCATAGTAGCGTACTTTATCCACAGCGTGCTTCATAGCTTCGGGACTTAGAAACTGACCTTTCTTTATGTTTACCACCTTGCCGGTACGTGCCGCAGCCTCCAGCAGCGATGTTTGCCTGCAAAGGAACGCCGGTATCTGCAACACATCTACATAATGGGCTGCCATCTCGGCTTCGGTTTCGGTATGTATATCGGTAACGATAGGCACATTATACTTTTCGCCTATTTCTTTCAGCAGTTCCAAACCTTCCCAATCGCCAATACCGGTAAACGAATCTACACGCGAGCGGTTGGCTTTGCGATACGAGGCTTTGAACAAAAAAGGTATCATCAACCTATCGGTAATATCTATCAATCGCTCCACTATTTCTATAGGCACCACCTTATCTTCTATCACACATGGGCCTGCTATTAGAAAAAAGTTCCCCGTTTCGGCATACTTCAATTTCGGTACTTTGGGATATATCATACTATTTGTGTTTATTTAATCTGTTATATAGTTCTATATTGTTCGAAAAAACATTTTGCAAAAGTACAACTTTTTTCGATAATAACAAACTTTTGCCGCAAGTTATCCGACAAAATATAGCAACATTATATTACCACCACACCCTACCGTCAATCGCCGCATGATAGGGTATCACGGGCACGATGGTATACCACCAATTTTTAGGCCGGTATATAGCCTTGAAATTCCCTCGTGATGTAGATAAATTTTCATCACGAGGGAATTTCGACTACTACGTGATGTAGATAAACCTACCTCGTGAGGGATTTTTTGTTTCATGCTAGATCAAGCACAGCATGAGACAATATACCCAAAAACAATTTATCCCATATATGTTATGGCTGTAACATATATGGGATATAATGATAACCAATATAGGTTATTTCACCTACTTGCGGATAACCTTGCGAACAGCCACACCTTCGGCGGTGGTTATTCGCATAGCATAGTATCCTTTTGCAAGTTTTGATATATCTATTGTATATGCGTTTTCATACACTTC
>JAFWBF010000040.1 GCA_017507285.1 Bacteroidales bacterium
ACTTTCTTTTGATTGAGCATAGCGGGCTATGCGATTGAAAAAGAAATAGAAAGATTCCAAGAAAAAACGCAAAGCACGCAAAAGTTCTTTAAAATAATTCTAGATAGTTTCAGAACGTGGAATTTTTAGAAGTTGCCTTAACATATTTGCGGCCATTGGCGACAGCTGATTTGTTTGCCGGACAAATGTTTTGCTCGTTGTTCCAATATACTCCTCTAAACCATCGATATATACCTATTGCAAACAATGTGGAATTTTGTTGGTTAGAAATACATATATTTTTTGTATATTTGCATGATGTAAAAAGAGTGGTAGTAATGTGCTATCAATTTGAATAATAATAAATTAAGTATATGATGGAAAATAAATTGGTTATCTATAATACGTTGTCGCGGAAAAAAGAAGTATTTGAGCCTTTGCATGCACCATTTGTAGGAATGTATGTTTGTGGTCCTACTGTATATGGCGATGCTCATCTAGGACATGCTCGTCCGGCTATTACTTTCGACTTGGTATTCCGCTACCTGCAACATTTGGGTTATAAAGTTCGCTATGTTCGCAACATTACCGATGTGGGACACCTTGAACATGATGCCGATGAGGGCGAAGATAAAATAGCAAAGAAAGCCAGATTGGAAAAGTTGGAACCAATGGAAGTAGCTCAATATTACACAGATCGTTATCATGTGGCAATGGATACGTTGAATGTAAAACGTCCAAGTATAGAACCACGTGCTTCGGGACACATAATAGAGCAAATAGAAGTAGTGGAAAAGTTGCTTGAAGCAGGATATGCCTATGTGTCGAACGGTTCGGTATACTTTGATGTTCGTAAGTACAACGATGCTACAGGAAAATATGGTTGTTTGTCGGGACGTGTGATAGATGAACTTCTTTCAACAACTCGCGAGCTGGATGGACAATCGGAAAAGCATAATACTGCCGACTTTGCATTGTGGAAAAACGCAAGTCCCGAGCATATCATGCGATGGAATTCGCCGTGGGGTGTGGGATTTCCGGGATGGCATACAGAGTGTACCGCAATGGGTACCAAATATCTTGGCGAAACTTTTGACATACATGGTGGTGGTATGGACTTGTTGTTCCCTCATCACGAGTCGGAGATAGCACAGCAAACCGGCATAACGGGCCACGGACCATGCAAATATTGGATGCACAATAATATGATTACCATCAACGGGCAGAAGATGGGAAAATCGTTGGGCAACTTCATTACCCTAAGCGAATTCTTCGAAGGTAGCCATCAAATGCTCGAAAAGGCATATAGCCCAATGACTATACGTTTCTTCATACTTCAAGCTCACTACCGTAGTACTGTCGATTTCTCGAACGAAGCATTGCAGGCCGCCGAAAAAGGATTTGGTCGTTTGATGCAGGCGTACAAAACATTGCAGAAACTACAACCATCGAAGTCTTCGTCGGTAAATGTAAGTGAATACAAGCAACGTTGCTACGATGCTATGAACGACGACCTTAATAGTCCGATACTTATAGCTCATTTGTTTGATATAACCAAAGTTATCAATTCGGTAAATGATAAGAAAGAAACTCTTACACAGGCTGATATTGATGAACTAAAATCGATATTCGACACATTCGTATTCGATATATTGGGTTTGAAAGATGAACAATCGGGCGACAATACAGCTTTGCTTGATGGCCTTATATCAATGATATTGGAAGTAAGACAACAGGCCAAGAGTCAAAAAGATTGGGCTACATCAGACCGCATTCGCGACGACTTGCAAAAGTTGGGCGTATCTATCAAAGACGGAAAAGATGGGGCAACTTGGTCTTTGGAATAATCAAGTACTATAACCATGATAGCTATTGCCGATAGTGGTTCAACAAAAACTCTTTGGTGTTTCATTGCCCGAAGTATGGAGGTAAAAACTATCCATACTTCGGGTATGAACCCAAATTTTATCACCGATGAAGATTGCACAATTATAACTACACAACTACTGTTGCAGACTTCAAACAGCAATGAGCCTCTGGAGGCAATATACTTTTATGGTGCAGGATGTGGTACCGATAAGGGGAAAAGAACTATACAACAACTGCTGGGCAGAATATTTCCTGATGCCAATATAAATATATATACCGATATGCTGGGAGCCTGCATAGGTAGCTGTGGAAATGGCAGCGGAATAGTGGGAATACTTGGTACAGGGTCCAACTCTTGTTTGTACATAGACGGGAATATTGTTCAAAACGTTCCGGCTCTGGGCTATACCCTTTGCGACGAAGGTTCGGGAAACCACATTGGAAAACTATTGCTCAAAGCATATCTTAGACATACAATGCCTGCAGAGCTAAATGCCGAATTTGCCAAAGACTACCCCGGTGAGGCATCTTATTTTATAGACAAACTTTACAAACATCCTTTCCCAAACCGATTTTTGGCTTCGTTTGCTCCATTTGCATACAAGCATAAGGAGAATGAATTTGTAAAGGATTTGTTACAAAAAGTTTTCCTCTCTTTTTTTGAGGAGCAGATATGCTTATACCCGAGCTATCAAAGCTACAGATTATCGCTTGTAGGTTCGGTGGCTTATTATTTTGCCGGCGAAATAAATGCTGTGGCACAACACTATGGAATAGAAGTTGCTAGCATACACCCCTCGCCAATCGAAGGACTGATAAGCTATCATTGCATGTAGAATTGTTGCAAAATTTTCCTTTCAATGGTTCTATACTATCTGTCATTGACCCTATAGTTTCAGAAGATGTCTATGATGGTTGAACATCTGTGTCGATGCTTTGTTTTTCTATAGTAAAACCTTAAAAATAAGAACTATGAAAAAGAAATTTTTGTTGCTTGCAGTGCTCTTTACCACACATTATTTTTCGTCCGAAGCCTGTACAGGAATATCATTAACGTCGGCTGATGGTAGTTATTTCCAAGCTCGAACTATCGAATG
>JAFWBF010000041.1 GCA_017507285.1 Bacteroidales bacterium
CGGCATATACGCCATCAAAACCTAGGGTGTCGTATCCAAACTCCACAGTTTGCGGAGTCCACGAGGCTACATCCTCGAAAGTGTAGCTCAGCTCGGGTTGTTCTACCGGTGGGGTTGTAGGGTTGTTTTCGTCGTCGTCGGGTGTGCACGAAGTAAGTGCCACAAGGCTTGCCGTTAGGGCAAAAGCAAAAAGTTTGAATGTTTTTCTCATTTTGTTATGTGTTATTATTTTGTTGTAAGTATTAGTTTTTAATTTTTCCAACGAAAACCCTGCCTTGTGAGAGGCAGGGAATTAAAATTATATGAGCTTGTTTATCTGTTTTCGAGTCTGCTATACCTATAAAACTTCCTTTATTCGTTCCTTTCTCATCGTTCTTCGCATATAAGTCGCTTGGGAGTGGCTTTTTATTACAGCCAACAACAAAAAAAAAGTGCAATATATTTTTTATATTGCACTTGTTCAAACTATTACAAATGGTATTTTTTTGTTTTTTACTTCTTTCGATTGAAGTCGGCAGGTATTTCGCCCCAGTTTTCGGTGTCCCACTTCAGTATTTCGGTAGTATAGGTGTTGTTTTGCAACCACGCCTCGGCACGTTCCACAAAGCAGAACAGTTCTTCGGTTTCGGCGGTTCGGGCAAGTTTGGTCTTGCACTTCTTTTGTTTTACCCACGCTATGGCATTTACAGAGTCGGAATAAATTGGTTGGGTCAAACCATGTTTTTTCATATACGATAGGCCGTGTACCAAAGCCAAAAACTCGCCAATATTATTGGTTCCCAACGGAAACTTCCGGTGGAATATACGTTCTTTGTCGAAGGTGCGAACACCCTGGTATTCCATTACCCCCGGATTTCCACTGCAAGCGGCATCGACCGATAGGCTGTTGAGAACAACTTCGGCCGACGGCTTGTTGTTTACGACTTTGTCCTTGGCCGAAACATACGACCAATAGTTTCCTTTCAAGGCTGTCTCGGCTTCGATGCGGCTGTCGAAGGCTTTGTACAATGCTCCCGCCACACCTTTTATTTGTTCCTGACAGTCGTCCCAAGAGTCGAACACTCCCGTGGTTTTGCCCTTCCACACAGTATAATATTTCTGCTTCTTTGCCATTTTCGGTATGTTTATAATATTTTTTAGAACTTGCAAAATTACTACTTTTTGCCGAAATATTGCCAAAAATGCTTCCTATTTTACAAACCGAAGACTAAACTGCGGCATATTGCGTTACTTCCGCATATATATTATATAACGTAAATAAAAAAACAACGACAAGATGATAAAGATAAAGCAATTTGTATTTAACCACTTCGACGAGAACACATATATAGTTTGGGACGAAAGTAAAGAATGTGCCATTATAGATCCCGGAATGAACAGCGATGCCGAAAACAAGAAGCTATCCGGCTTTATTGCCGACAACCAACTTGTACCCAAAAAGGTGTTGCTTACCCACGCACACATCGACCATGTGGCCGGACTACGCTACGTTTGTGAAACATACGGGCTGCCCGTAACTATGCACGCCGATGGTCAAGCTTTTCTAGGGCAAGCCGAAGCCTACGGTTCGGCCATGGGCTTTGGAACCAAGGATATGAGCGACCTCAAGACCGAATATATCACCGACAACGCCACTATCAATTTTGGCAGCTCCGCCCTCAAAGCACTATATGTGCCCGGACATGCAGCAGGCAGCATGGCTTTTGTGGCTGACAGCCCCAAGGTGGTATTTACAGGCGATGTACTGTTCCGCCAAAGCATAGGACGCACCGACCTACCTACCGGCGACTACGATATACTGATGAAAATGCTCAATACCAAGGTACTTGTGCTCGACAACGACTGCGAAGTATTGCCCGGCCACGGCCCAAACACCACTATAGGCGACGAAAAAAACTTCAACCCCTTTTTGATGTAAATATATATACGTAACATACAAAAAATATTTGCAGATAATACCGCAAATCGTCTGCAAATATTTTTTTGAGGTTGCCTAATGATATTTTTTGTATATTTGCAGTTTATTTTTAATACAACTGAAAAAATATAAACGACTACAAAACAAACAAAAAGACTCTACAAAGCAAAAAAGAACTACTATGATTTATCAAGATGTATTAGAGTATTTATATAATAGTTTGCCCATGTACCAACGTATAGGCAAGGCCGCTTACAAGGAAGACATCACCAATACCGTAAAACTGATGGCGGCATTGAACAACCCCGAACGGAAGATAAAAACCATACACGTTGCCGGAACCAACGGTAAAGGCTCTGTTTCGCACTTCTTGGCATCAACATTGCAAAACTCTGGTTATAAAGTAGGTTTGTATACCTCGCCACATCTTGTTGACTTCAGAGAAAGAATCCGTATCAACGGGATAATGGTTTCCGAAGAGTATGTGGTAGAATTTGTAAACACCCATAAATCGCTTTTCGACGAGGTGAAACCATCATTCTTCGAGATGACAGTGGCTATGGCCTTCAGCTATTTTGCCGAACAACAGGTTGATATTGCAGTAATAGAAGTAGGTATGGGCGGAAGGCTGGACTCTACCAATGTGATAAAGCCTATACTATCAATAATAACCAATATCGGATTGGATCACACCCAATATCTTGGCTCAACATTGCCTGCTATTGCCAAAGAAAAGGCAGGAATAATCAAAAACAACGTCCCTGTAATTATTGGCGAGTCGCAAAGCGAAATAGAATACGTATTCCTAAACAAAGCAAAGGAAATGGAATCCAAAATATACTTTGCCGATAGAAATTTTGACGTACAACCATTGGAAGACAGCCGAGACGATTACATGCATGCGCTGATAAAAAAAGGTGAGGACTACTATTCAGAAGTGAAAACTCCGCTTGCAGGAAGCTATCAGATAAAGAATCTTGCTACTGTGGCACAAGCTGTTGATATACTAAGGGATAAAGGATATCAAATCTCCGATACATCATTCAAAATAGGCATCGAAAGTGTAATTATCGACACCGGTTTACACGGACGTTGGGAAGTGGTATCAACTTCGCCTACCATCATTTGCGAAACTGCCCACAACGAAGACGGAATAAAGAACCTGATGACAAAACTAAACAGCATGGATTATTGTGCTTTACACATTGTGTATGGTTGCGTCAACGACAAAGATTACGAAAAGATCCTTATGATGCTCCCAACCAAGGCAAAATATTATTTCTGTACGCCATCGGTACCCCGTGGTTTGGACGTAAATATTTTGCACAACTCGGCATTGTCAATAGGGCTCGACGGCGAACGATATTCCAGTCCCGCACAGGCATTAGAAACAGCCAAGTATGCAGCCAAATGGGGCGATGTAATTATAGTAACAGGAAGTATATTTCTCGTAGCCGACGTGTTGAACATAATTAAGGAAATGGAAGAAAATGAACAAAACGAGATACAATAAAGAAATAGGTGTTTGAGCAAAAGTTCAAACACCTATTTCTTTTACAAATAACACTCTTACCTAATTATTTCAAATAATATTCCACGGTTGTTACCACTCTTACCTTTTTTATTTGAGGGGTGTTCTCGTCCAAATTTTCTACTTCAAAATATCCTTGAGAAGCTGTACGCATTTTTCCAATTCTGCTACGGCTGTTTTTGGCAAATTCATCGGCAGCGTTACGGGCATTTTCCAAACTTTCGGCTATCATCGATGGTTTTATCTCGTTCAATCCATTATATTCATAGGAATTGTATATACTTACGATAACATCTTCCTTAATAAGCTCGCTTTCTATCTTGCTTTTCACCTCTTCCACCTCTTCCACATTCGAAGTAAAAACATTTATACGCTGGTCGGCAGCATAGCGGTAGCGTATTTTATCATCGGAGTTGTAGTAATAGTTGCCATAGCGGTCGGTATAATCGGCCATGCTGTATTTGATTTCTTCGTTGGTGAAACCCGATTTTTTGAGTATTCCTATTATCTTATTATTCACCTCTTCCACCGAATTTCGCAAGACCATGAAATCATTATCCTGAAGGCCATAGCTTATACGCATTACCACCCGGTCTGCAGGAACTTCTCGCTCGCAAAGACCTCGAACCTTCACCGTATCGTCGTACGACTTAAACTTTTTTACGGTACGCACCATCATCATTCCCAACACAAGAGACGACAACACCATGCATACTCCCAAAATAAAAACTTTCTTAACTGTTAGCATATTTGTACTCATGACATTATTATGTTTAAAAACTCTATTTTTCCGATAACGGCATTATATAAAAAATAGTATTCGCTAATTTATATTATGCCAAATAGTTTTTAAGCCTTCGCCCAATGTCGCCAACTCCCCTACCCCATGCCGACAATACTACATCGTGATGTAGATAAATTTTCTTCACGATCAAAATTCATCTGCATCACGATGTATTTTCGAGAACGTTAGGCAGATTTATTTTCCCCCTCCCTATAAACCACAAGATATGCACAGAATATTTCCAGCAAATCGGGCAGATGAATTAGCTCTTTGGGCAGAAACACAAACATTGGCCAACAAAAAAAATAACACCCTATCATGAAATATTTGACAATATATCATCAATCAATTTACACCCTATAAGAAAACCAAAGACAATAGATCATAAAAACTTATCAAACCACAAAGCACAACAATTCAGCATAATACAATTATTTGTGTAAACGTATCAATCATAACTCCAACGCACAATGACAAAAAAGAAGTATCTTTGCAAACGTTTATATAAACAAATCTAATTACTTTGGCAACAAAAGATACAGACAAGGAAACCCCTTTGATGAAGCAATACTATGCTTTGAAAAAGCAACATCCCGATGCGATGTTGTTGTTTAGGGTTGGTGATTTTTACGAAACCTTCGGCGAAGACGCCGTAAAGTCGTCATCAATATTAGGTATAACCCTTACAAGCCGAGCCGGCAGCGAGTTGGCCGGTTTTCCGTTCCATTCTATAGACATATATCTTCCCAAACTGGTAAAAGCCGGTTTGAGGGTGGCAATATGCGAGCAACTCGAAGACCCAAAAACGGTTAAAGGGCTGGTAAAAAGAGGTATAACCGAATTGGTAACACCGGGAGTGTCGTACAACGACAAAGTATTGGAAATAAAAGAAAACAATTTCTTATGTGGATTACACCTCGCCGACAAAACAAACGGGATAGCATTCCTAGATGTATCGACGGGCGAATTTTACGTTGCTCAAGGCGATATGGCATATATCCAAAAGCTGCTTCAAAACTTCAATCCGTCGGAAATAATACTACAGAAGAAGAAACTCAAAACTTTTAACGACAACATTTCGGAGCATTACTACATACAAACGTTCGACGATTGGGTGTTTACCCTCGATTTTGGGCAGGAACTTCTTTTGAAACAGTTTGGTACAACATCGCTCAAAGGCTTTGGGGTTGATAAGTTGGAAGCCGGAATAGTGGCAGCCGGTGCAGCCCTGCATTATCTGTCCGAAACACGCCACGACCGCAACAACCACATTTGCAAGATAACACGCATAGAGGAAGACAAATATGTATGGATAGACAAGTTTACGGCTCGCAACTTGGA
>JAFWBF010000042.1 GCA_017507285.1 Bacteroidales bacterium
GGTTTGTTTTGCAACGTTTGCCTCGCCGACCAATACTTGTCCATCATTTTGACCAATAGTTTGTTTAAAGACTTCTACGACAAGAAAGGCTATGAGCCCCGCCTCTTGAGCCGTTCCACCGAGGATTCGGCCACCGTTACCGGTGTGCTTATACCCTGGAACTCCTGCGGAATGACGCAGGCTACCGTCCTCAACGTGGCCACACTCTCGTAGCTGCCATACTGTTTTTTCAATATCCTCAGCCCCGTTATGTCTATCATAGTGGCAGTTGTAGGCTATAAGATTAAGAAACCTAAGGCAGAGTAGGAGAGGAGGGAATACGTATTATTGGTGTGTGTTGATATAAGGTAGGTAAGTTTATGCCTGCCGAAAAAACTCGTCGTTGAAATTAAGCAGATATAGCTTTTGAGTGGCTCGAGTGATGGCAGTGTACAGCCATCTCAGGTATTCTACATCCATTGTGCTATCGGGTAGGAAACCTTGGTCGACAAATACCGTTTTCCATTGCCCTCCCTGAGTTTTATGACAGGTGAGGGCGTATGCAAACTTTACTTGCAAAGCATTATAATAAGGATTTGTTTTGAGCATCTTTAGGCGGTCGGCTTTTCGAGGTATATCGGCATAGTCGGCCATAACTTCGTCAAACAAAGCCTTCGATTGCTCGTCTGTCAAAGCCGGAGCCTCGCTCATAAGGGTGTCGAGCATTATCATGCAGTCGAGGTCGGGCATATCCGGATAATCGACGAAATGAAGAGTTACTTCCACAAAACGGAATCCGTACAATTCGTGGTGCTTTCTTACCTGCATAACCTCCACAATATCGCCATTGGCAATAAAGCCCATTTCCGAGTCGCTGTCGAGCCAATAGTAATTGTTCTTTACCACCATAAGGAAATCGCCGGTGCTTAGCTCACTGTCGTGATATAGTATTCGGTTTCGTATTTCGCGGTTAAATATGTTGGCACGTTTGTTGCTTCGGCATACTACCACTACGTCGCCCAACTCGTTTTGGCTATATTCTTTGTTTAGGCATTCCTCGAGTTCCATGCCGCTTATACGTTCCATGTCGGTATAGTTATTCAACGAAAATATAGCCTGCGAAACTATTTCTTTTTCGCGAATATAGTTGCGTATTGTAGTGCAGTTGAAAAGTATTCCCGACTCCAACTCCTGTCGTACCACATCATGCATCTCGCATTCATATACATTAAGGTTGAAAATAGACGTTAGTATGTCGGTATCCAATGCCGGGCTCATATCTGTTCCCACCGGAGGTAGCTGGGCGCTATCGCCAATAAGTAGCATGCGGCAATGGTCGCCTTCGGACACATAGTCTATCAGATCGTCCAATAGGTTTCTGTTGTTGCCGGCAAATGAGTCGGAATTGCCTATCATCGAAGCTTCATCAACTATAAAAAGGGTGTATTTATGTTTGTTTAAAGCTCTAACGGTACGCATGACACCATGTTCGTCGGTGGCGGTGAAATAAATCTTTTTGTGTATGGTATAAGCCTTCTTGCCCGAATAGTTGGAAAGCACCTTGGCTGCCCTACCTGTTGGAGCAAGTAGTACTGTTCGTAACCTCAAGCGTGGCAATATTTGTATAAAAGCACTTATAAGTGTGGTTTTGCCTGTGCCGGCGTAGCCTTTAAGCATAAATGCCGACATAGGATTGGAGTCATACAAAAAATCAATCAATTTTTTGCAAGCTTCTTGTTGTCCCGGGGTTGGCTCATGGGCGAACCTCGAAAATATCATCTGTTTTACTTGTTCTCCTATTGTCGACATATTATATCATCAATTTGTGCGATAAGAAAAAAAACGACTTGTTCAGACATGCCGAACAAATCGTTTCTTTTATTGTTCCATTGAAAATCTTATCTTCAATCAATCCTGCTTTATTCTTGTGTTGCAGGTTGTGTTTGAGGCATAGGTACTGCACTTACGGGAATGGAAACATTGTCTGTTGAAATTTCTGTTTTCAATCCACCATCTTCGTTAACATTAGCACCACGAGGAATGGCAACAGTAGCAGCCAAACTCAATACCACCAATATAACAGCCAATACCCATGTTGCTTTTTCCAAAAAGTCAGCAGTTTTACGAACACCCATTATCTGATTTTGAGATGAGAAATTCGCAGCCAAACCACCACCTTTTGAATTTTGAACCAAAACTATAAGTGCTAACAAAACACAAGTTAGCAAAATAAAAATTACAATTACTTTGTACAACATCTCGTTTATTATTTTATTTATTTATTTTCTAGTTTGTTATTCAACTCTTCAATTCGATTTGCAAAGATACTCTTTTTTTCGGGATATTTTACTATTAATTTTTTGTATGTATCCACAGCCTTGTCTATCTTGCCTTGTTTTTCAAATATAAGTGCAAGAGTTTCAGTAACTACCTCATCTTTTTCGGAAATACTTTTTTTGCCTAATTCATCAATAGAAAGTGTTTCATTTGATGGATTTTTTTGATTTTTATTTCCTTCTGATTCCAAAAATTTCTCAATTATTACGCTTTTTGGAGCAGTTTTGAATGATAAAACGTCTTGATATGAGTTTATGGCTTCGATTACATCAAATTCTTCATCCGAAACTTCGCCATATTCTTTTTTCTTGGCTTTTTCGATTTGTTTTTTCAAACGCATATCTTCTTCGGTTACAATTTTTGTTTCTTGCACACCTGCAAGCAGACTTTCGAGTAGATCATTGTCCAACGAACGTATTGCAACACGATCAAAGAAACGTTCTCTCCAATTATATATACTTACGGCTTTGTCACTCATTAAATCCAAAACCTGCAATATCGAACAATATGGGTACTTTGTTTTTTCCGATTGAATATCTAATTTGTTCGATAATGTGTACCTTTTTGGATTTTGTATATGACGGCAAAAAATGTCTTTTTCCATGTTTTACAGAGTTTCAGTTATGAATAAAATATCATCTTTTCGGATTGCAAAAGTACATTTTTTTTTCTATTTGGCAAAATAAAAAAGAATAATAATCAAAATAAATTGATATACAGATATTTTGGAAGACCTTTTTGGCTTGCTATATTAAAAAAAAGAAAAGTTTTTTTGTTTATAGTTTGCTATATCATTTTTTTTTTGTAATTTTGCAACTTCAAAAATTAGAGAAAAATGAAGAGAACATTTCAACCATCACGCAGAAAGAGAGCTAATAAGCACGGTTTTCGTCAAAGAATGTCAACAGCAAATGGCCGTAAAGTTTTAGCTGCTCGTAGAAAAAAAGGCAGAAAGAAACTAACAGTTTCTGACGAACGATAGAGTTTAATTTTCTTTGGCGCCAAAAAGAAAAGATAGCCTTTAAAGGAAAAAGAGGACTTCAAGAAATTTGAAATCCTCTTTTTGTTTTATTTTTTATTGGTGAGTTATTTGTATTATAGGGTAATCTCGTCCCCTCCTTTGTTCAAGAAGACATATTCTAATAAATTATATGTTTCAGAAGGTCGTATTTTTACCCATTTCTTATAGGTCCAAAACCATTTGATTTGTTTTGATTGCAATCCTTTGGTTAGGTAGGCATATATATAGGGATGTGCAACCAATGTTATGTGTTTTTCATTTTGAACGGTAAGTAAATATTTTATGTTAGATTCTATCTCATCAATAATGGCGAGACTGGATTTTATATTTCCTGTTCCATCACATAGAGGACATCTTTCTTGTACATCTACATCAACAACCGGACGTACGCGCTGCCTGGTTATTTGTATTAGGCCAAATTTGCTAGGTGGTAATACGGTGTGTCTAGCTTTGTCTTTGGCCATTTCTTCTACCATTTTTTTGTATAACAGAGTGCGGTGTTCTGGTAATTGCATGTCAATGAAATCGACAATGATTATGCCTCCCATATCGCGCAAACGCAATTGCCGGGCTATTTCAACCGCTGATTCCATGTTTACCTGCAATGCAGTATCTTCTTGTCCTTCGCCTGCTTTTATATGATTGCCACTGTTTACATCAATAACATGTAATGCTTCGGTATGTTCTATAATCAAATATACTCCCGAGCGAATGGATACAATGCGACCAAAAGAACTCCTTATTTGTTTTTGAATACCAAATTGCTCAAATATAGGCGTTGACAATTTGTAGTGTTTTACTATATCGGCTTTTTCGGGAACTATTGATTTAATATAGCTTTTTACCTCATTGTACATGTCTAAATTGTTGACATATATACTATTAAAATCATCAGTAAGTACATCTCGTAGTAGTACGGATGTTTTGTTAAGTTCCGAAACTAGTTTTTGAGGAAAAGTGGCTTTCTTCAAATTCATTGTCATTGTTTGCCACGATTCCAACAATGTTCGCAAATCACTATCTAATTCAGCCACACTTCTGCCTTCGGCATTAGTTCGTACAATAATTCCAAAGTTTTCTGGTCTAATGCTTTGGATAAGTCTTCGCAAACGATTTCTTTCCTCAACGCTTTTTATTTTTTGAGAAATGGAAATTCTGTTTGAGAATGGTACCAATACCAAATAATGACCTGCAAAAGAAATATCTGATGTTACTTTTGGACCCTTGGTCGATATAGGCTCTTTTGCAATTTGTACAAGAATAAATTGTCCACTTTTTAGAACATTAGAAATTTTGCCGGTTTTCTCAATATTAGGTTCGATTTTGAAATTTTTGAGCGTCATAGCATTCGGATCGCCATTCATGGCTAAGCGCATATATTTATTAACCGAATAGTATTGAGGGCCTAAATCAAGATAATGTAAGAACGCTTCTTTTTCGTGAGCAACATCAACAAATACAGCATTTAATCCGGGCATTATTTTTTTTACACGTCCCAAATAGGCATCACCTACTACATGTTGATGGTTTTTTTTCTCTTTATGTAGCTCCACCAATTGTTTATCCTCTACCAACGCTATTTCAACTTCTGACTCTGACGATGCGATTATTAATTCCTTACTCATTGTGGACACATTAATATTACTAAATTATCACGAGCTTCTTTGTTGAATGAAAGAAACTCCTCTAAAAAACAAATTACACAACGAATAATTCTCATTGTGTAATTTGTTTAATTCTAATAAGATAGAAAATTATTTCTTCTTATGTCTATTCTTACGCAAACGTTTTTTACGTTTGTGGGTCGCCATCTTGTGACCTTTTCTCTTTTTTCCGCTTGGCATTTTACAATACTCGTTTTATTTATTTTACATTACTTTTTACTTCTTGAACAAGAGTTTTTGCTGGTTTAAAAGCAGGAATATTATGTGCTGGTATAATTATTGTTTCATTTTTAGAAATGTTTCTACCAGTTTTTTCTGCTCTTTTCTTTACGATAAAACTACCGAATCCACGCAAATAAACATTATCACCATTAGCCAATGAATCTTTTATAACATCCATGAAAGATTCAATAGTTGCTTGGATAGCAACTTTTTCAATTCCAGTCTTTGCAGCTATATCTGCTACGATTTCTGCTTTTGTCATTTCTCTTTATTTTTATTGTTATTATTACTATTAATTTTCAATTCATTTGAGTTTGCAAAGATATGAAAAAAAAATGAATTGCTGTATCATAATCTTTGTCAGGGTATTTCAATAATATATCGGTTGTCCTGGATTAATATCGTTGTAAATCAGATTTTTATGTATAAAAAGCTGAGTATCTAGCATTTTTCTTCAACAAATTAGATGATTTGTACGAGTTCTTGAGCTCTAATTATCAGCTACTTGTGCTACTCAAAATTATTATTAAAAAATCATAAAGCGACTTTTTCTTATCTCAAAAACATCTCATTTTCACGAAAATAATTTTCTTTTTTCCTTTATTTGAGAAGTTTTTGAGACTAACAATATATCACCTCGCCACTAACATTTGGGTATCCCATATCGCTTATTATTTCAATGTATCTATTTATCTGTTCTTGATAATTTATCATTGGTATACCTGTTTTAAAATCAACTACCCATGTTTCGTTGTCGGAGAAAATCACTCTGTCTGGTCGCTCAATTGTTGGGTTATTGGATGTTTTTCCATTATGATATAATATGTCGCATTCTGTTTTTACCAAATATTGTGGATCGAAATATTTGGCGTAATTTTCATTATATACTATTTTTTCTACCCGTTTTTGTAATGTTTTGGCATATTCCTCATCCAACCCCATCTTTATTTTGAATTTCTCAATAACGTTCTCAATATCTTTATCTGAATATATATTTGAAAATATATCATGTATCAATATGCCTTCTTCTATTGCCGATGTTTTTTCGGGTGATATTGATATCGTTGATTTTTCAGATAGTAATGAATATATATGTATATTATCCTTATCGGCATTGTTGTCTTCTTTAGACTGCTTGATTATTTCTGTGTCATCGCCAATGGTATATTCATCTGCATCGCCAATAAATTGTTCTAAATAATATTGTATGCTGTCTGTTTTTGTTGTTCGTTTTTTTCGGTTTTGTGCTACAACGAATAACTTTTCTTTGGGACGGGTGAATGCTACATATAGAATGTTTATTTCATCCAATTGTTTTTTGTTTTTTTCGTCAAAATAATATTCATTAAAGTCTGTTTTTGTCATTTCTTCTTTATATGATACCCATCCTATGGGCATCATATATTCTTTTTCTTGCAATTCTACCCATATTTTATCGCCCGATTCTTTGGATGAGTTAAAAATAGGACATATAACTATTGGAAATTCCAAACCTTTAGACTTATGTATGGTCATAAGGTTGACTGCATTTTGAGTTGATGAAACCTTTAGTGATAGCTTTCCACTATTTTCGGCAATATAGTCTAGAAATTCTGAAAGATTCTGTCTGTTTTTGGTCGAATAGTCGGCTACTTCGTTTAAAAACGATGTTACAAATTCTTTACTGTCGTTGTAGAGGGCAAATTCCCGAATCAAAGTTTCGCAACAATCATACAATGTCATGGATAGCAATTCGGCTTCGTCGAAACTCAGAGTATAGCCATTGTTTTTTAGAAAGCTAAATAACGACTGATTCTTTGTGCCGCCGATAAAGTATGAGTTGTATAATTCTTCCGACTCATGGCTTGAATGTTTTTGCAAATAGTCTAAAACATTTAAGATGGAGACGACATCGCTTGGCTTATTGAGTACTTGCAGAAGCGAAACTAAGAACAACACTTCGGAGTTTTTCATCAAAAGAAAGGATTCGGACGACAAAACATTTATGTTCTTTGATGATAGGTACGACGATATTTTCAAAAGTTCTTTCTTCTTTCGGGCTAGTACTGTTATATCTTTATATTCATATCCTTTATTCTCTACTTGGTCAATTATTGTTTGATATATTTCTTCGCATACGTTGTCGTCCTTGCTTCGTGCGTCATCATCGTCGGTATTTACAAACTTTATAGCCACAAAACCACCTTTCTTTCTCGGGCTGAAATCTTGTATAACTGCAGCTCTCTCATTCGTGTTGTTGGTGCCTATATATATGTCGGTTACTCGCTTGTTGTCTCGCACCATGTCGTTTTGCATCAGGCTTTCAAAAAATGTGTTGTTAAACCGTACAATGTTTTCGGCTGTGCGATAGTTGACTGCAAGGTTGTCAATTCGTCCGGTGGCTTTCAGTACCCTTCCTCTCGATTCCAGCATGGTTTGCATGTCTGCATTCTCTGTCGGAACATAGATGTCGGGTAGTTTTACAAACTGTTCTACTTCGCCTTGTCTAAACCGGTATATAGCCTGTTTGGCATCGCCAACAACCAACGTGAAAGCATCTTCGTTGGTAGATAGCGTGTGTTCGAAAAGCGGTAGAAGAATTTGCCATTGAAGCACCGATGTGTCTTGAAATTCATCGATAAGGAAATGTTTGTACCTTTCGCCTATGCGTTCGTATATAAAAGGAATCGATTCGTTAAACACCACATCGGCCAACCGTTTGGTAAACTCCGATATGTGCAAAATGCCATTGTCGGCCGAGTAGTTGTTTATAAATTTGGCTATGGCGTTCAGCAGAGCCATGGCATATAAGTTTTCCAGCAGTAGCTCATGGCTTTTATACTTTGTGATGATGTGTTCGGTTTCCTTTAGGTAATTGATTATTTGTCCCGAAAGGTTTTCTATTATCCCTTTGTTCTGTTCGGAAGCCTTTGTGTTTGACCTGCAATTCTCATTTTCTATAAAGTCTTGTGCTGCCTTGTTCATTTCCTTTACTTCGCCATTGCTTATCTTTTTGAAATAGGCATACACTCCGTTCGACTTTTTGTAGAAGTCGTCTTGGCTAAGGCCTTCGGCATCTATCATTGTCAGGGCCGCAAGGCCAATTTGTTTAATCTGCTCTTTGTAGGCTTTGTTTTTGTCGGATAACGACTTGTGAAACTCAAGGTATTCCTCGGTGGTTCGGCTGCCCAACTTCTTTAGGTTGGTGGGCGAGTTTTCTTTGAATATCTCGTTGGAATATTCAACAAGTTTTTTTTCAATGTTCCATGCCTTCTCGTTGTCCATTTGCGATTCGAGGTACGACAAAACTATTCGTGTAAACTTTTCATCGTGGCCTATTTCGGAAAACAGTTGTCGAACCGATTCTTCTTTTATCTTTTTGTTTTCGAGTTGTATTTCGTAGTTCAGAGGAATGTTCAAATCGTGGGCAAAAGGGCGTATGGTGTTTTGCACAAAGCTGTCGATGGTGCATATTGCAAAGTCCGAATAGTTGTGCAATATCTTAGTTTCAAGTTTTTGGGCCTTTTCCGATAGTGTTTTTGTATCGTAGCCCAGGCGTTCGCATAGCATAGCCATCATGTCGTTGCCTTCTACCGAATGGGCTTTTCTCATTTTCGATAGCTCTTCCAATATGCGGGCTTTCATTTCGTTGACGGCCGAGTTTGTGAACGTTACAGCCAAAATGTCTTTAAACGAGGCGTTGGGTAATGCCAGTGTAAGATATTCTTTCACCAAGGTGAATGTTTTGCCCGAGCCTGCCGATGAGCGATATATCAGAAATTGTTTTTTTGTATCCATAAGTCTCAAGTGTTCAATAAAGCAATTTGTTTTTCCAAATTCCGTTGTTTCATGTCTGGTTATCGGCCTGTCGTGATTTGCATACTTGCCGATAATAATTCTACCTCCACACAACGTGCTTTTCTCGTAAATATTACCTTTGGCCTCCAATTAAATTATACCTATATATATAATGTACATCTGTTATTTTGCCGGTAGTTTTGTGGTAGGGAGCTGCCATTGCGGTGCTATCCGGCCAATCGCCGACTGCCATACGGCCATGACCCCTCTTTGCAGTGGGGGCAAATCCTCTTCGCAGTGGATGCCAATCGGTTTCGGGTGCAGTAATTTTCGGGTGGTGGAGGCTTGTCCTCTTGCTTTGGGCTATTCAAAAAAGAAAAAGCGAAGCCCCCTTGTAGGTATGGCTTCGCTATGTACAATATATGTGTGTTATATTATGTTGTTGGCTTTTACCAAAGCACCACTTGTTTTTCGGGAGCAAGGTACATGCTGTCACCTTCCTTCACGTCGAAAGCTTGGATGAAAGCAGCGATGTGAGGCAATGTTGCGTTTACACGCAAGCGTCCCAACGAGTGTGGGTCTATGGCAGTAAGGCGAAGAATTTCTTGTTCGCGTATGTTGCCGGCCCATACACCTGCATAGGCAATAAAGAAACGTTGAGCAGCGCTAAAGCCGTCCATCTCTTCGCCGTTTACTTGTCCTTTAGCTATGGCGTTTTGCATAGCTTGGTAGGATATTTGAAGGCCACCGTTGTCGGCTATGTTTTCGCCCAACGTAAATTTGCCGTTGGCGTAGGTTTCTGGGTTGTCGCTAACCTTAATGGCATTGAACCAGTCAACTAGCACTTGTGCATTGTTTGTAAAGTTTTCGGCATCGCCGGCAGTCCACCAGTCTTTTAGGTTGCCGTCCTTGTCGTATTGGCGGCCTTGGTCGTCAAAGCCGTGAGTCATTTCGTGGCCTATAACAACTCCTATAGCACCGTAGTTTACAGCGTCGTCGGCATTCATGTCAAAGAATGGAGGTTGCAATATACCTGCCGGGAAGCAAATTTCGTTGGTAGTTGGGTTGTAGTAAGCGTTTACGGTTTGTGGGGTCATCAACCATTCGGTTTTATCGGTAGGCTTGTCTATTTTGTTTATCATATAGGCAATGTCAAATTGGTTAGAGCGAAGGATGTTGGCAAAATAGCTATCGCCTTTGATTTCCAATCCGCTGTAGTCTCTCCACTTGTCGGGATAACCAACTTTTACCAGTATGGTTCCAAGTTTTTCAAGAGCCTTTTGTTTGGTGGTGTCGTTCATCCAAGCGGCAGCCTGAATGCGTTCGCCAAAGGCAGTTTTTAGGTTGTCTACCAGTGTAAGCATACGGTCTTTAGCTTCTTTTGGGAAGTATTTTTCAACATACATTTGGCCTACAGCTTCGCCCAAAGCACCGTCAACAGTGCCTGTTACTCGTTTCCAACGTGGACGCATTTCTTCTTTTCCCGAAAGGGCAGTGCCGTAGAATTTGAATGATTCTTTTACAAAGTCGTCGCTCAAATAGCCTGCAGCAGTGTTTATTACATTCCAAGCAAAGTATGCTTTCACCTTTTCAACGTCGCCTTTAAGTATTTCGTTGGCTTCGGTTATGTATTCGGGTTGTCCTACGTTTAGGCTTTTCATTTCGGGTAGGCCTATGGCTTTGAAGTATTCGGCAAACTTCATGTCTTTTGCCAAAGCGTCGGTTTCTTCAACCGTCATTTTGTGGAATGTTTTGTATGGGTCGCGAAGGGCTTCCTTGTCGTACGATGCCTTTGCCAAGCGTGTTTCCACATACATTACCATTTGTGCCAATTCTTCGGCCGATTTGTTTGCCATCTTGTCGTATCCCGAAAGGGTAAACATATTGGCAATCATTTCGGTATATTTGGCACGAAGTTCCTTGTTGTGGTCGTCGTCCTTTAGGTAATAATCGCGGTCGCCCATAGCAATACCGGTTTGCCATAGCCAAGCTATTGTCATTTTGCTATCGTTGTAATCGGCTTCGGCAAAAAGGCCGAAGAATGGGTTTATACCGTTGATGTGTAGGTTGGTCATTTCCTTTTGAAGGTCGTCGGTAGTAGCCAATGCTGCTATGTTTTTAAGCATACCTTCTATTGGTTGAGCACCTTGGTTGTTCAGGGTGGTGCTGTCCATACCCATGTTGTAAAGAGTTGCTATTTTGTCGGGTATAGAGTTGGCCTCGTGCTTGTTGGCGGCTATTTCTTCGATAAGCGACTTTAGTTGTTCGCGGTTGTCTTCGCCCAATTTGTCGAACGAGCCGTAGCGCGAGTATTCATCTGTCAATGGATTCTTTTCCATCCATCCGCCACAAGCGTATTGATAAAAATTGTCGGCAGGGTTTGCCGTTGTGTCCATGTTGGACTTGTCGATTCCCGAAGTCAGTTCGGGGGCTTTAGAGCCGTTGTTGCATGCTGCAAATAAACCTAATGCCATAACTGCAATCAGTGTTTTTTTCATGTTCTATAAAAATTTTAATTACTAATTAATGTTCTACTTTGTTGATATATAAGTCTTTTCTATTGTGCTTGTATATCTTCTTTGTTTTGCAAATATACGATTATTTTTTTGGCTTTGAAAGGGAAATTTTATTGCAGTGCCCGAGGGGTGGCAGATGCCGGTTGTCTATACCTTAGGTTGATGTTCGTTGTTTGGCGTGGCTATCCTCCGTGTTCGCAGTGGCTACCGTTGGTCTTCGCAGTTGCTACCTACAGTGTTCGGAAATGGTGGTTGCCGTTGTTCGGAAGTGGTGGTGGTCGATGTTCGGAAACCCTGGTGGTCGATGTTCGGAAGTGGTGGTGCGCTCATGCCATGAGGACTATTTGCTCATGCCATGAGGAGGTATCGCTCATGGCATGAGGAAGTATCGCTCATGGCATGAGTGAACCACCCTTTTCGAACGTCGGCAACCACCCTTTTCGAACGTCGGCAACCACCCTTTTCGAACATCGGCAACCACCCTTTCCGAACGCCATTGTTTGGCAATGGCCTAAGGGGGGGCTATCGTTGTGGCTGATGGGTGCTTACTTTTTTGGTAATAAGGTTGTTGTGTTTTTTTGGGGAAAAGCAAAGCCCGAAAGCGAAACTGTGTGGTTCGCTTTCGGGCTGTATGCCTGATGTGGAGGGGTGGGGCGGAGGTTAGAGTATGCCCCGTTGGCGTAGCACTTCGTACATAAACACTCCGGCTGCCACGCTTACGTTGAGCGATTCCACCTCGCCCAGCATTGGCAGCTTGGCTTTGGCGGTACACATCTTCAGGTATTCGTTGGATACTCCGCTACCTTCGGCACCCATTATCAGCAGGGTGGGTAGGCTGAAATCGACCTGGGTGTAGGGCGTGCTGCTCTTTTCGGTGGCTGCGCATACTTGCATTCCCGACTGCTTGGCGTAGTTGATAACCGTTTTCAGATTGTCTTCGCGGCATACGGGTATCCTTAGCAATGCTCCGGACGACGATTTGATGGCGTCGTCGTTGATGGCGGCACTGCCATGGGCCGGCACCACTATGGCATCTACTCCGGCACACTCGGCCGTGCGGGCTATGGCGCCCAGGTTGCGAACGTCTGTAACCTTGTCCAGCATTATTATGAAGGGCACTTTGCCTTGGGCTTCAACGCTAGGTATGATTTCCATAATGGAGAAATAGTTTATTGGCGATATTATGGCCACTGCTCCTTGGTGGTTGCCGTTGCGAGTGGTGCGGTTGAGCTTTTCGATGGGCACAAACTGGAAGGGTATGTTGTGCTCCCTTACCATTCGGCGTAGCTCTGTTACCAGCGGACCTGTGGCTGTGTTTTGCAGCAGTATCTTGTCTATCTCCTTGCCCGATTTGATGGCTTCCATCACCGGATGTAGGCCGTAGATAATCATTTCGGGGCTGCTTTTGGGTTTGTTATTCAATGCTTTTTCCATCTTTCATTGTTATTTTGCGGTCGGCCATTTCGGCAAACTCTTCGTTGTGTGTTACTATTATAAATGTTTGGTTGTACTGGCGGCGTAGCTCGAAGAAAAGGTTGTGCAGCTCGCGAGCGTTCACAGAGTCGAGGTTTCCCGAAGGCTCGTCGGCCAATACCACAGCCGGTGTGTTTATAAGGGCTCTGGCCACGGCCACCCTTTGCTGTTCGCCCCCCGATAGTTCGGACGGTTTGTGGCCTGCGCGGTGGCTAATCTTTAGGAAGTCCATCAGCAGGCGGGCACGCTCTTCCATCTCCTTGCGCGGCGTTTGCTTTATCATGGCCGGCATAAGGATGTTTTCCAAAGCCGTAAACTCGGGCAGTAGGTGGTGGAATTGGAATACAAAGCCTATGTTGGAGTTCCTAAACTCCGACAGCTTCTTTTCCGAAAGGGCATTGACATCGGTATTGTTGATGATGATGTTGCCTTTGTCGGGCTTTTCCAGTGTGCCTATAATCTGTAGCAGAGTGGTTTTGCCGGCACCCGACGCTCCCACTATCGATATTATCTCGCCTTTCTCAACGCTTAGGTCTATGCCTTTCAGCACTTCCACATTGCCGTACGATTTGTGTATGTTTTCTATTTTTATCATTATATATATTGTGTCTTAGTGTTCGGTTACTCTTTTGTTGTAAAGCGTGAATCCCACCGTTCCTACCACGGAGAATATTTGTTGCTTCTGGTCGCGGCCTTGTTGGCGGTAGTTCATCATTAGGCTTATGGGCCCTATGGGTGTGTGATATACTATTCCTGCCGAGGCCAGCAGGTACCGCTTGTCGAAGTATGGGCCAAGGTATGCCTTGTTGTCCGCATCGCGGCATATCTCTCTTATAGGCTGATAGATGTAGCATTCGGCACGCAGGTGCAACCTCTTGTTGATATGAAAAATGTTTTGCAAGCCCACCGAAAGGAACTCAAACGAGCGATACTCTTGGATAAAGTTTTGCGACAGCTCCACTATCGGGGCAAAGTTGTGGGCGTGTAGCAAAGTGGCCAGGTAGTTGGAAAACATGATGTTGCTGCCGCCTAGGGTGTACATCCCTTCGGCCGAAACACCCAGCGAGTACTTTGGTGCAAGTTTGAAATATTGGTTGTATTGGGCATGAAATTGCAGCCATCGGTGTTGCTTTGTCAGCTCGGGGTTTTTCCCGTTGTGGCTGAAGCGTTCATTGCCCGACACGTACGAGGCGTTCAAAAGCAGATACATGCCACCGGTGGGGTATTGCCACCGGTTGAGGAGGTTGCGCTCGTAGGCCCACGATAGCGTTAGGGGGCGAAACGAGGTGTAGTCCGATGTGTCGTTAAAGTTTATGTGGGTAAAGTCTTGATAGTAGCGGCTGTGTTCGAAATTTTGCGACACTTTGAGCGACGTTTTGCCATACTGTCCTACAGGCATACCTATGCTTGTGGCAAAATAATGTTCGCGTTGTTTGAGGTAGATGGGCTGTTCTATATCGAACGAAAACATCGACGATTCGTAGTAGTTCCATCCGTTGAACACGTATTCCACCTGGGCATAGAAGGGTATGCGTGTGGGAAAGTCTATACGGTAATACGGATTGACCGAGTTGTAGAACCGGCCGATGTAGACGTTGGCGGCTGTAAGCGAACTTACAAAGCCCGTATGTCTATAGTTGATATGTGCATATATCTGGCTAGGCGACCCAAACGATATGTTGCCTCCAATGGCAGCCGTAAGGGCATCCTTCATCTTCACTTGAAGGTTTACGTTGTAGTTGTCCTTCGTAGTGTCGAACATTATTGTGGGATGAACGGATTGTATGTTTTGGTCCGAAAACAATCGCAAGTACGACGACCGCATGTAGTTCATCGTATATAAGTGCTTTGTTTTCATGGACAGTAGTCGGCGTATATACTTTTGTTGAGACTTTGTTACTCCGTTTATACTTACCGAGTCTATAATCATAAGTGGCTGCTTTGCCACAAAGTTGTTTCTTCTGTTGGCAACCTCTATGGGCGATACTCGTGTGGGTATCAGTTTTTTTATAGAGTCGAGGTTGTACTTCACCTCGTTGTAGCCTATTTGTATCACCTCGGCGGTGTTGCTAAAGTCTATAACATTCAGCGGCGGTACCTTGGGCTCTAATATTATGCCTTTGGTAGAGCTGTCCAGTGTGTACTTTTGTTCGGTTACCACCATGCGCTGTATAAAGCTTACTACGTTCTCCTCCGTTGCTTCGGGAAAGTTGGTTGACGTTTTGATACCTATTATTATGTCGGGGTCGAAATCATCTTTCATCTTTTGGATTGGAAAGTTGTCGTACAATCCGCCGTCGAAGTACAGTGCCGAGTCGTAGGTAATTGGGTTGAAGTATAGCGGGAATGTCATCGACGCACGTATTGCCAACCCCAAGTCGCCTTTTGAAAAATAGAACGGTTTTCGCCTATTGATGTCGGCGGCCACGCAGCGGAAAGGCACAAACAAGCTGTCGAAATTGTTTCGGGCTATGGCTGTGGCACCGGCAAATATCTCCATGAAAGCAAAGTCTATAAGTACCGGCGATACAAGGCTTGAAGGGACTTTAACCTTAAAGCCGTTTCTGTCCAAGTTCATGTTTACCCCAATCCATCGTGGGTTTGGATTTTCCGACTTGAAAGCGTAGGAATATACATCGTCTATCCGTCCGTTTATCCAGTCCGAAAATTCGTCCGATAGGAACATGTCTTCCATTTGTTCGGTGGAGTAGCCGGAGGCATACAGCCCGCCCACTATGGCCCCTGCCGATGTGCCGGCAATATAGTCGATAGGTATTCCGGCTTCTTCCAAAGCTCTTATTGCACCAATGTGGGCAACGCCTTTGGCTCCGCCACCGCTAAGCACCAGCCCCACAGTAGGCCTGTCGGGCCGGGTGCTCTTGGCGTTCTGACCCTGTACCGAAACACCGATACATAGCAGTATTAGCAACGTACTTGTGCTTATCAGTTTCTGTATTTTATGTGTGTTTCGATACAATGTCATGCTTCTTGTGGATGTGTTTATATGTTTAACCAATTATTTTTCCATTTAAAACAACGGTTTCTACCTTATTGTTTCCGTACGAGTATGGCATATATTCATACGATGGTATGGGTTTGGTGATATAGAAGTTGGCTTTCTTGCCTACTGCAATGCTTCCAAGTATGTCGCTTACGCCCATTGCGTAGCCGCTGTTGATGGTGGTGGCGTTGATAGCCTCTTCGGGCGTCATGCGGTAGTTGACACATGCAAACGATAGTATAAGCTGCATGTTGCCCGATGGCGATGAGCCCGGGTTAAAGTCGCTGGACATGGCCACCGGCAGTCCGGCATTCATCATCTTGCGAACGGGCGAGAGCTGCATGTTTAAAAAGAAAGCGGCTCCCGGCAGTACGGTAGGCATACATTCCGAACGGAGGAATGCTTCAATCTCTTCGTCGCCCACATATTCCAAGTGGTCGCACGATAGGGCGTTGTATTGCACACCAACCTGTACTCCGCCCGAGCATGCCATTTCGTTGGCGTGAATCTTGGGGCGCATGCCGTATTTGGCACCGGCTTCCAGCATTCGGGCTGTCTCTTCGACGGTGAAGAATCCTTTGTCGCAAAATACGTCGATATAGTCGGCCAGCCCTTCGGCAGCAGCTTGGGGTATCATCTCGTTGATTACCACGTCAACAAACTCGCCTTGTCGGCCACGGTATTCCATTGGCACTCCGTGGGCTCCCAGTAGTGTCGATTTTATTGTAAGTGGCGATGCTTCTTTCAGTCGGCGTATTACGCGTAGCATCTTCATCTCGGCTTCGGTTGTTAGGCCATAGCCGCTTTTTATTTCTACAGCTCCGGTGCCGTAGGCTGTTATTTCTTCCAGGCGTAGCAGTGCGTCGTCAAACAGTTCGTCTTCCGAGGCTTGTTGCAAGCGTTTGGCAGAGTTTAGTATTCCTCCGCCACGTTGCGCTATCTCTTCGTAGCTTAGGCCTTTAATTTTGTCTATGTATTCTATTTCGCGGCTGCCGGCATATATAAGGTGGGTGTGCGAGTCGCAAAATGATGGAAACACCATTTTTCCGCTTGCGTCAATTTCCCTGTCGAAAGTTTGTTCGGCCAGATTTTTCATTTCGCCAAAAGCGGCTATCTTGTCGTCTTCCACTATCAAGTAGGCGTTTTTGATGGTCGGTAGCACTGCCATATCTTTGCCACACACCTTCAGGCGTGGGTTGGTCTCGGCTTGTATAAGTTCTTTTATGTTTTTTACTAATGTTCTCATTATTACTCTGTATATCGTTCTAAAAAAGTTTTTTATCTGTTTGTTTTCTCAAAACAATTCGGTTTGGCTTCCGTTTGTACGAAACTTGCCCAAATGCCGGTATGCCAATGGCGTTACTTCACGTCCGCGAGGGGTACGCATCAGGTATCCTTCTTGGATAAGGAAAGGCTCGTACACTTCCTCTATGGTGCCGGTATCTTCGCCTACAGCGGTGGCTATGGTGGATATTCCCACCGGGCCGCCCTTGAATTTTTCTATTATCACTTCCAGTATTCGGTTGTCCATCTCGTCAAGGCCGTTTTTGTCTACGTTTAGGGCTGCCAAGGCGTATTGGGCAATATCAAGGGTGATGGTTCCGGTTCCTTTCACCTGAGCAAAGTCGCGCACACGGCGTAGCAGTAGGTTGGCAATACGTGGAGTGCCACGGCTGCGACGGGCTATCTCTATGGCCGATTCGCTGGTGATAGGCACATTAAGCAACCCGGCCGAGCGGGAAACAATACGGCTGAGTGTTTCTACATCGTAGTATTGCAACCTCGACGTGATTCCAAACCTCGAACGAAGGGGAGCCGTAAGCAGTCCCGAACGGGTGGTGGCACCTATCAGCGTGAAGGGATTAAGACTTATCTGAACGCTGCGAGCACTGGGTCCGGATTCTATCATAATATCTATCTTATAGTCCTCCATTGCAGAGTAGAGGTATTCTTCCACCACGGGTGAAAGGCGGTGTATCTCGTCGATAAATAGTACGTCGTTCGGTTCCAGGTTGGTAAGTATTCCTGCCAGCTCGCCGGGTTTGTCCAGCACCGGGCCTGATGTCATTTTCAGGTTTACACCAAGTTCGTTGGCAACGATGTGCGAAAGTGTGGTTTTGCCCAAACCCGGAGGGCCGTGAAGCAACAGGTGATCCAATGGCTCCTTGCGTTCGCGTGCAGCCTGAACAAATATTTTCAGATTGTCCAAAATTTGTGTCTGTCCCGCAAAACTATCAAAATACGATGGACGTAAGGCTCTTTCAACCTCGCGTTCGCTCTTCGATTGGCTTTTTCCGGTGGCATCTAAATTATCGTTCATGGTAGTTAAAAGCAAATTGTTGTATCGTTTTTCGGTTTGCAAAGATACAACTTTTTTGTCATTCCCAACAGTTTGATTACTTATTATTTCTCACAACTTTTTCGGCACTACATAAATTTCTATTAATAAGACTATTCTATAAATGTATATACAATGTGATTGGCAATTGATACAGGTGTGGTAAGGGAAAATGACGACTTTTGCAAAGATATTTTGCCATTATGTGAGACCGTATTTACATTCTTCGGAATGAAGAACCATACCAGGTTTTCCACTAGAGGGACATACTTCCATACACGTAGTGTACACAGTTTTTGCGTTACAAATGTAATCTGCCGATGTATTAGGAAATTATGTGTCTTATGGCAATGCAAACTAAAGATGATGTAAACCGAACCATAATTTTATCTCTAAATACTTTGGTGCTTTTTTTACATGTAAAGGTAACTAAAAAAGCGGACTGCGTTTTGGTGTTCGTCTATATTTCCAATGATAGTTGTTAGAGAAAAGTTTCTTTTTTTTCAATGATTTGGCTGAAAAATTAAGGTATGGTATCAAATTTATTTATACCCTATCATAAATTTATTCACGATAGGGTGTAATTGGAATAATGGTATACCATCAATTTTCGGCCGATATACCACCTCAAAATTCCATCGTGATGTAGATGAATTTTCATCCCGATGTAGATGAAATTCCCTCGTGATGTAGATACATTTCCCTCGTGAGGGAAGAATTATTTCCTCGCTTGCCTAGTTTTTAACTTTTGTATGGAAATAATTGTGTAACTTTGCACTTTGAAAATAACTGAAAAAAAGATCCTAAGAAAAAGAAGAAGAAGAAATAATCTAGCAGTCTTATGGACAACTTAAAAAAATCCACATTTCAGGATAATATAAGGATATTTTTGAAAGTTTTGCAGTGCAGACTTCGTCGGTGTTGCTATCGGTTCAAAAAATGTTGACACAGCCATCCATCTATGAGTTGGTCTAATACGATTATAGAGACGTGCCGTTGGCACGTCTCTATTCCGCAAATCTTACTTGCGAAGCAGTTTTTAGAAATTAGCTAAACCCATTTTATCAACGGCAAATCCTGCCTATGAGGCAAGAGCTTACTTTTGGGATAGATACGAAATGCACATTCGTACACCCCCGAGAGTATGGCACGGGTGGTCTTGCTGTAGGTAACACGTCCTTGGTTGTCGTCGGCCACTTCCAGCTCTATGGTCTTCAACAATTGTTTTTTCCCGTCTTTGTTTTCGACAAATACAGCCTCCACACCAATGTCTTTTGCCGATATGTTGGTAAGCTGTAGCACCACCTTCATGGTATATTCCTCGCCAAGGTCCAACGGTCTGTTTCTGGAATCAGGGTAGTGCAAATCAATAAGTTCAATGGTGTTCCATGCTCGTCTAAGCCTCCGTTTCCACCCTACTGTTTCTTTCAACCTTGATCCATTGTTGGCAGTAAGAAGCGTATATCGGTGGTATAGCTTATCATAATAGTCGGCATAATAGTCGTTGAGTTGCCGTTCCATGGTGTAGTGTGGAGCTATTCCCGATATGCTGTTTTTGATGTATGCCACCCATTTCTTGGGTACATTATTTTCGCGATAACTGTAGAAAGTAGGTATTATTTTTTCTTCCAAAACGGAATAGATAGTTTCGGAATCCAACGTATTTTGATATTCCTGATTTTCGTAAACATTATCTTTTGGCAGAGCCCATCCGGCATTTTCTCTGTAACCTTCGGCCCACCATCCGTCGAGGACACTGAAGTTAAGCACCCCGTTCATGGTTGCTTTTTGCCCACTTGTTCCTGAGGCTTCCAGCGGACGCTGAGGCACATTGAGCCATACATCGACACCATGAATAAGGTATTTGGCAAGGTTCATATCGTAGTTTTCCAAGAATATGATTTTGCCTACAAACTCGGGACGTTTGGATATTTCGATTATTCTTTTTATCAAATCCTTTCCGCCACCATCGTTGGGATGTGCCTTTCCGGCAAATATAAATTGGACGGGCTGCGACTGGTTGCCTACTATTTTGGCAAGCCTATCGAGGTTTGTAAATATCAGATTGGCACGTTTATAGGTTGCAAAACGTCGGGCAAAACCTATTGTCAATGCTTTGGGATTGAGTTTTTCCACCGTATCCAGCCACAATTTGGGGTCCTCGGCTCGTCTGAGAAACTCTATCTTAAGCCTATCCTCCACATGCTGTAGTAGCTGCTCCTTCTGCTGCAGATGGGTATGCCATAGCGTTGAATCATCTACATTATGTATCTTCAACCAATATTTTTCGTTCGATTGATGATTGAGGAACTCTTCGCCAAAAACATCGGTATATAATTTGAGCCACGAATTGGCTACCCACGTAGGGAAATGTACCCCATTGGTAACATGTGATATAAACAGCTCCTCCGGAAAATAGCCGGGAAATAACGGGGCAAACATCTCGCGGCTTACCCTTCCGTGTATCTCACTCACCCCGTTTACTTGTTGCGAAAAATGTATTGCCAATAGGCTCATAGAAAATTTCTCTTTATCGCCTTTATTGCCAAACCGACCAAAGGCCATAAATTCGTCCCACGACACTTTCAATAAGCTACAGAAATGGTAAAAATACACCCGCATAAGTTCTTCGTCGAACGAGTCGTGGCCGGCAGGCACTGCCGTATGGGTAGTGTATAACGTTGAGGCTCTTACAAGCTCCGTTGCCTCGTCGACAGCCATTCTTTGTTCCATTACAAAATGGCGTAGCCGTTCCAAACAGGAGAATGCCGAATGTCCCTCATTGTTATGATAAACATCGGGCTGTATACCCAGTTCTTCCAACAGTCGTATTCCTCCTATTCCCAATAGTATCTCCTGCTTAAGCCTCATCTCCGAATCGCCACCATAAAGTTCGCCGGAGATAGTGCGATCTTGCTCGTTGTTTTCCTCTATATCGGTATCCAAAAGATAAAGAGGCACCTTGCCAATATCGCACCGCCACACCTTGGCATAAACAATTCGTCCCGGCATAGCCACCGATATCTTTTGCCAATGACCCTGCCGGTCGTGAACGGCAGTAAGCGGCAGCTGAGAAAATACCTGTGGAACATAGTTGGACATCTGCTCGCCCGACCTTGTTATATGCTGAACAAAATAGCCATTGCGATAAAGCAAGCCTATACCTATCATATTCTTGTTGGAATCACTTGCCTGCTTCAGATAGTCGCCCGCCAGCATACCCAAACCGCCGGAATATATCTTTAACGAATCGTGTATACCAAACTCCATGCTGAAGTAGGCCACACAATAACCATCTTTATCCTTCTCGCGGCCCATATAAGCATCAAATTTGTCCATCACGGTCCTCAAGGCTTTCAAGAACTCTTCGTTTTGCGAAAGCTCATCAAACTTTTGAGCCGAAAGCATTGCCAACATCTTGTTGGGATCTCTATTGCACTTTTCGAAAAGAGCCTTATCGATAGACTCGAACAAAGCTATGGCATTGCCATTCCACGACCACCAAAAATTTGCTGCCAACCGCCTCAGGTCTTCAATATTTTTGGGTAGTATGGGGCGGATAAACACCTTACGCCATGAGGGCTCATTACCCCAATTCAGAGACATAGGGTTCTTTTCGTTGTAAGGAATCTTATCGTTATAAAGATTTTTTCGCTCTCCGGCTTTGAGCAAAGCATCGTCGTAAAGGTCGGAATAATGAACGATAAACTTTTCCCACATCGTTTGGGCCGATATGGCTATAGACTGCTGTTTCAGACTTTCAAAATCGGCGTCACTCATAGTGGTGCCATAGAGAAGTTTTGAAGCTATATCATCAACCACATTACTGTAATTGCTATCGTTGCGAGCTATCACTCCCATAGGCATAGAAACCGTTTCTATACGCTGCGACAACCACGACCCGAAACCGGCAAGCGAGGTGGTAAGAGTGGGCACCCCCAAAGCCATGCTTTCCATGGGGGTATAGCCCCATGGCTCGTAGTAGGATGGGAAAACACTGACATCGAAAGCCGTAAGAAAATCAAGATAGGTATGGTTAACAGCGCCATCGTCGCCATTGAGGTACGAAGGTATGAAAAGGATTTTAACCCTATCGTCGACAGAGTTGAACAAATTGTTTTTCTTTATCCTTTGTATTATAAGATCGTTGTCGTAATCATACAAATTATGAGTTGTGTATCGTTCCCTTAAAGGCTTGTCAAAGTCGGGCAAATAAGCATCATCCAACAGATAAGGATTAACCTCTACATGATGGGCCGGAATGGCAATAACGGCAACGACCTCACGGTTTAGCGATGGCATGACGTTCAGCCTACCCAAAGCATCAATAAAAACATCTATACCTTTGTTGTGAAACTCGTAGCGACCGCTGTTTAAAACAAACATAGCATTCTCGGCCACCCTCTGATTGAGCAACCGTTCCAATATAGTTACAATCTTTGTCCTCACCAACCTACGTGTGGCGGAATGGACATCGGGATTATAAGCCAAATCCTTAGAAAAGCCATTGGGGGTTATCCTATCGGCATTACGTCCCAAAAAGTGGTGGCACTCCCTATCGGTAATGCTACTAACGGTAGAAAAAGCATCACAATGCGTGGCAGCCATCGTTTCGAGCGACTGTTTGGCCACCACTCCAAAATTGGCTGCCACAATAGCAGGCTGATAATGCACCATATCCTTATAAAGCGGCAAGCCATTGCCTGCAATACAACGACCCAACACGGTGGCATGGGTGGTAAAAACGGTAGCTATCTGTGGGCAATGCTCCTTGAGATACAGAATACCACTACCCGTCATCCACTCGTGAAAATGAGCCACAACCCTATGGGTGGACGAGATATAATATTCGTAATAGCACTCTATAACCCGACCTGCGGCATAGCCAAAAAGCATAGGCTCTATATAATCCCATTGCCCACTAAGACTGTCCAATTTATACTTCTCCCAATAGTGGGAAAAAATAGTATCTTTTTGATGAAACAAATCAGAAAAATCAACCAAAAACACAACAGGCTTACCAACAATGTTCCACCTGCCAATTTTGAGATGCAAGCCCTTACGTTCGGCATATAAGCGAAAGCCATTGTAAAGCGATTGATCATCCAAAAACTCGGCATTACCCTCTATATTTCGACAAACATCCGGCCCTATCATTATATAATTGTCATTCAATTCGTCTATCAAAGTATGTGCTTTGGTGGATAAAACAGTATGGATACCTCCAACCTTATTACATACTTCCCAACTTGTTTCAAACAAAAAATCTATAGTCATCATTATAATTCTTTTTTTTTCTACAAAACATATTCAAAGAACTTTAGTTTTGAAATCAGCAAATAACACTACATTTTATTTTAGCCAATTTTGTTATTTCGAAAAACATACGTATCTTTGCAAGGTGTTTGAAAAACAGTCAAACGAATTAAAATATTGTAAAACAAATTGATAATGAAACGAACAATAGCCATAACATTCCTAGTTCTTGCCAATGCTATCATATTGGTACATGCTGTTGTTCCCCACCACCACCATTATCATGACGATATTTATTATATTCATAATCATGCTGA
>JAFWBF010000043.1 GCA_017507285.1 Bacteroidales bacterium
AAAAATATCCGTAACTTTGCAAACCGAAACCAAAAGAAAATAATATGTAATAAAGTAGAAATAAATATAATAACATAGTATAAACACAGAGCTTGATGCTCTTATTCTCCTACATAAATAGTCTGGTAAACTAAAAAACAACGAGAATAAGACTGCATGGAGTTCACGCCCAACAAGGCGTGGATTTTCGTGTACTTATTTGTTGTAAGGATTTTACCAGACATCCATTGTAGAAATAAGATAATCATTGAAAGACTCACGCCTTTCTTTGTATCCCTTATTTACCGAATATCTGCCGAAAAGCTCCCAAAAAACAAAATTTTATGTATAAATTAAATTTCAATTTCACAAACAAAACGATGCCAAATGGGGCATACAAAGAATTTATTTCAAACAATCAAAACAAGAAAGGAGGTATAAGATGAAAAAAAGACTATTAATTTTGATGGTAACACTTACAGCAGTGTTACAAACAGCATGGGCATACGATTTTACTGCTACAGCACCTTCGGGACAAACACTGTATTTCGAGTTTGATTATGGCAATAACAATGCAGTTAGAGTTGTAGACCCCGGCTATGATGATTACGACGACAGCTATACCATGCCTACAGGCAATTTGGTAATTCCATCATCAGTTACTTACAATGGAGATACTTATTCGGTTACTATTATTGGATTTGAGGCTTTCAATGAATGTACCGGTTTAACCTCAGTATCTATTCCTAATTCGGTTACTTTTATTGGGGGATATGCTTTCAATGGTTGTACCGGTTTAACCTCAGTATCTATTCCTAATTCGGTTACTACTATTGAATATAATACTTTTGAAGGTTGTACCGGTTTAACATCTGTAACTATTCCTAATAGTGTTACTTCTATTGGAGGTGCAACTTTCAATAATTGTAGTGGGTTAACTTCCGTTACTATTCCTAATAGCGTTACTTCTATTGGATCTGGCGCTTTCTCTGGTTGTACCGGTTTAACCTCTGTTATTATTCCTAATAGTGTTACTACTATTGAGCATTATGCTTTCTCTGGTTGTAGCGGTTTACCCTCCATTACTATTCCTAATAGTGTTACTACTATCGGAACCGATGCATTCTATGGTGTTATTAATATTGTTTATTATGGCACAGCAACAGATTATTATAATTGGGGAGCAATGTATAGAAATAAATATTATGAAAATGGTTTCTTGTACGAAGATAGTACAAAAACAATATTGTTTAAATATGGTGGCACAGATACGAATGTTACTATTCCTAATAGCGTGGATACGATTGGAGCTTATGCGTTCCAAAATAGCGGACTTACATCCATTACTATCCCGGAAAATGTAAGATATGTTGGATATAAAGCATTTGGTGTTGACTACGATCACTCATCATCTCTTACCACCGTGGTATGGAATGCCAAAAATGCTTTTATTGATACTGATGGCATGAATTCAGATATTGATTCTCCATTTTCCGGTTGCAGTAATATATCTACTGTAACTTTTGGCGATTCAGTAAGAGTTATTCCTGACTATCTTTTCACTAATCGTACCGGTTTAACCTCGGTTACTATTGGAAATAGTGTTACTACTATTGGAGGTTCTGCTTTTGCTCGTTGCACCGGTTTAACTTCCGTTACTATTCCTAATAGCGTTACTACTATTGGAGGTTCTGCTTTCGCTGGTTGCACCGGTTTAACCTCCGTTACTATTCCTAATAGTGTTACTTCTATTGGATCTGGCGCTTTCTCTGGTTGTAGCGGTTTAACCTCGGTTACTCTACCAAATAGTGTGGATACAATTGGAGCTCAGGCGTTCTATAATACCGGTCTTACTTCCATTACTATTCCGGAAAATGTACAATATATTGGTAGTAAAGCATTCGGCATTGATTTGTATGGTAATCAATCATCTTCTCTTACTACTGTAGTATGGAATGCCAAAAATGCTTCTATCGCAAGTGATGGTTGGAATTACGATTTTCCATTTTACGGTTGTAGCAATATATCTACTGTAACTTTTGGCGATTCGGTAAGAGTTATTCCTGACTATCTTTTCCCATCTGTTGCAGAAACACCAAATGTATATTATGGCAGAGATATTGAAAGCTGGATTAATATAAAGAGAATAAATCCTGAAAATTATGGATATGGAATGTTCGGTTCTGGAAATTACAATTTATATATAAACAATCAGTTGGTTACTAATTTAGATATTCCTAATACTGTAGATACTATACAATCTGGCACATTTAGGGGTTGCAATAGCATACAATCTGTAACCATACCCACTCAAATTGAGTTTATAGGAGAATATGCATTTTCAGGTTGCGATAGTCTAAGTTCACTAACATGGAATGCTATTAATTGTGATTTAGAGGATCAAAGTTTTGGTGGTAACATAACTAATTTAGTTTTGGGCGATTCGGTACAAGTAATACCTGATAATGCATTTATAAGTTTTGATATAACCAATGTGAATTTGCCAAATTCTCTAACATCTATTGGAGAAGGAGCTTTTATAGAATGTACAAATCTTGCTTCAATCACAATACCATCGCAGGTAACAACAATAGGAAATGGTGCATTTGGTGAATGTATTAATCTAAGAAGTATAACGATGGAACCAACGGTACCACCTACAATTTATACAGGTACATTCTATGGTGTAGGCACAGGAGTAATGGTAAACGTACCATGCGGCACTGTGGAAGACTACAGCTCGGCTGCTTTCTGGTTCAACTTCTCTAATATACGGCAGTCAAGCGAATGTGTTAGAACTATAACTGCAATGAGTTTGAATGCCACACAAGGCACTGTATTGGGAGGTGGCACATACGAATATGGAAGCACTGCCACAATAGCTGCCATACCACAAACAGGTTATCAATTCTACCAATGGAACGATGGTAACACTAGCAACCCTCGCTCTTTGGTAGTATCAACCGATTCGTCGTTCATTGCTACATTCTCATCAATAACAACCGGCGGTGGTGTAACCCACGATACTTTGTATGTGGACAGATATATCTACGACACAATTTATACCACCATTCACGACACTGTAAGCAATACTGTACATGATACAATAACATCAACTGTACACGATACAATTACTAATACCGTTTATGATACAATAGATAATTTTATCTATGATACAGTGTATATAAGCGAAACCGATACGCTGTGGCTGTTCGATACTATTTATCTGCACGACACCATCTATATATATGATACTATATATATAAGAGATAGTACTACGGGCATAGAAGATGTGTCGGTAATCAATGCCAAGATATATTCGAGCCGTAGCCGCATAGTGGTAGAAGGCGCCGATGGCAACAATGTAATGCTGTTTGATATGAACGGCAGATTGCTTGCCACCAAGCAAGACGAATACAGCGTATTGGAATTTGAAGTACCTATATCGGGTGCCTACTTCGTAAAGATAGGCAACTACAAAGCCAAGAAAGTAGTGGTGATAAAGTAAACCATAATACATAGATGCAAAAAAGAAGGTTGTAGTTTTATCTGCAACCTTCTTTTTCTTTGGAAACTATAGGGGATTGAGTTAAGGCAATTTTTGGAAATTACCTTATGTAGAAATTGTATGCGTTATTCAAAGTCGTCGCGTTCTACAAGCAATATGGCATTTTGGGGTACTATATAGTATTTCTCGCCATTATATTTTATTTCGGTGGCTCCTTTTTGTAGGAATATTGCCAAGTCACCGGGTTTTACTTGTAGAGGTAGGTAGTTGGTATTGTTTTTCTTGGGGTTCCATGTTTCGCTCTCGTCCATTGAGGGTAAAGCATAACCGGGACCGCATTTAAGTATATATCCCTTTTGTATCTCTTCCTTGTCTTTGTAGCCTGCCGGGAGGTAGAGTCCGCTTTTGGTTTTGTCGGCTCCACCTATAGGTTGTATCAATACTCGGTCGCCTATTATTATCAGTTTATCTAAATCAATATTCATGTTATAGACTATTTGTTTTTAGAAATATTGTCGAAGTATAGGTCTATCAGCTGTTCGGCAGCTTTGTAGCCACTCACCTTGTCGGCAAGTATGTTTTCTTTGGCCACTGCCAATTCCTTTTCTATTATGCCTTCGTTGTAGAAATGTTCTTTCAGAGAGGCTTCGATGGTTTCGTATAGTATACGGATGTTTTGTTTCTGACGTTTTTGGTAGAAGAATCCGTTGCTTTTTGTAAAAGCCACATAGTCCATTACGTTGTTCCAAAGTTCTTCGATGCCCATTCCCGAGTAGGCCGAGCTAAGCATTACCTTTGGCAACCAACCCGATTCGGGCATTGGAAATAGGTGCAAAGCGTTGCGGTATTGAGTGGCGGCAAGTTCCGACTTTGTTTTGTCTATATCCGACTTATTGATGGATATCATGTCGGCCATTTCCATTATACCGCGTTTTATGCCTTGCAGCTCGTCGCCGGTGTTGGCAAGTTGTAACAGTAGGAAGAAATCAACCATCGAATGGGCTGCCACTTCCGATTGTCCTACACCTACAGTTTCAACAATAATAACATCAAAACCTGCTGCTTCGCATAATAGGATTATCTCTCTGGTTTTGCGTGCCACACCACCCAACGAGCCTGCACTTGGGGAAGGACGTATAAAGGCATTCGGATCTATCGACAAGGCTTCCATACGTGTTTTGTCGCCCAATATACTTCCGCCCGAGCGTTCGCTACTGGGGTCTATTGCCAATACGGCGACTTTGTGATTGTGTGATGTAAGCATGGTGCCCAAAGCCTCAATGGTTGTGCTCTTTCCGGCTCCGGGTACACCGGTTATTCCCAAACGTATGGATTTGCCTGAATGGGGCAGACAGCGTTCTATAACGGCTTGTGCTTTGTCTTGATGTGCCGGCAAGGTGCTTTCCACCAAAGTGATGGCACGGCTAAGCAAGGTGCGGTTACCTTCCAATATGCCTGCCACAAGTTCGTCGACCGTAGGCTCTGGCTTTTTTAGCGACTTCATTCGTGCAAGATAGCTGTTGTTTACAATATCGGGTTGCTCTATGCCTTTTTGCACATTTAGTGCCGATTCGTAGTCAAAGTTGCTATGTAGTTTCTTATCTTCCATTGTTTTTGTATATAAAAATGTGATGTTGGCGGTAATAATACCGTTTTCGTGTTTTTTAATGTATCTTTTTCCGAGTGCAGAATATTTTGTAAATTAATGATTTTATGTGATAAATATCATTATGTAATATCTGCATTCCGATGCAAAAATACGATATAATTTGCAAATAATTCTCTCTTTAGGAAAAATAATTATTTCCGTTGCAGAAACTTTCATCAAAGAAGTGTTGAAATTGTACTCCGGATGTGTTTGAAAATGCCTCCTGATGTAGATTTATCTAGATCACGAGGGAGGTAAAACTAGATCGTGAGGAAAATTGAACTGCATCGTGATGTAGTTTTGAAACATAATCGGACTTATTTCGTAAAAAATATTCGTCTGGTAAAACAATGTGCAAAATAAAAAAAATAAAAAGCCGTTATAGGCAAATTGCGAATCAATAATATGATATTGAGATGAAGAAACTGTCGATGGACGAACTGTGTCGTATAAGTGTTGAAGATTTTAAGGCATCGGAAAAGATACCTTTGGTAGTAGTGTTGGACAATATTCGCAGTTTGAATAATATAGGTTCGGTATTTCGTACTGCCGATGCTTTTCGGGTGGCAAAGATAATGCTATGTGGCATTACGGCTACACCACCGCACCGCGACATTCATAAAACAGCTCTTGGTGCCGAAAACTCGGTGGATTGGGAGTATTACGAGAATACCGTTGACTGCATAAACAGTCTTAAAGCCAACGGCTATAAGGTGTATGCTGTGGAACAGGCCGATGAGAGTATGATGCTACAAAACTTTGAAATAAAAGAAAATGACAAGATAGCAATAATTGTAGGCAATGAGGTAGATGGTGTAGATGACGAGGCTATACATGCGTCGGATGGATGTATAGAAATTCCGCAATATGGGACCAAACATTCACTAAATGTGTCGATAGCCACAGGAATAGTGATATGGGATGTATTTACAAAAATGAATGTTTGTCATAATATAGGTTAGGTACATGACGGCTAGGAGAGAGGTTATATGTTTAATTAACGATTTTTTTATCGACTGTATATTTCTTTTATGAATCATATTAATGAGTTCTTGTGTCTTGGTAAACGCAAAGATTAATAAATAAAGGAATAGTTAGATTAACCGAAATATAATATATTAAAATTAAATAGATTACAAAATGAAAAGAAGATTGATAATAGTAGTAATGATGATTTGGGCCGTCAGTTTCTCGGCATTTGCTCAGAATAGTGCATGTCCGGGATTGAAAGACCCGTTGAATTTCACTATCAATGCCAACTATTCAGGAGCAACAGGTTCAAGACCTGATGGTACTAGCACTTATCAGCAACAGTATATGGTGATGAATGCCTCGTACAATAATGTGCAGATGGCCACGGTTGTAAGTTCTAATTCAAACAATTCGTATTGTCAAGCAGGTAATAACGAAGCAAATAGATTTGTGATAAAATCGGCCGGTAACGACCCTCACACCAATAATCAATTGTCATATCTTCCGCCGGGGGGCAACTTTATAAAATCCATACGTTTAGGTAATTGCTATGGTGGTGCCGAAGCTGAAGCTTTGTATTACACATTCCAAGTAACGCCTCAAAATGCGTTGATATTCATTAATTATGCCATTGTATTGTACAATGCACTACATGGTACAGAAGCTAATCCCGAATTTATAATAAGGGTAAAACGCCAAACATCGCCAGGCGTGTTTGCCAATATATCAGATACATTGTGCTATATTGTTCAAAGCCCTACCAGTGCTTCCAATTTAGGTGTCTGGACATTGCAGGGACAAGCTGTTTATAAACCATGGGCACAAGCAGCTATCAATTTGAATAACTATTTGTATGAAACGGTGCGTATAGAGATGTATGTGGGAGACTGTTCTTATTCTGCCCACTATGGCTATTGCTACATTGCCGGCGATTGCCAGCCTATGCAACTTACCGGTGGTGGTTGTGCAGCAGGTGCTTCTACCGAGGTTACTCGTTTGCATGCTCCTAAAGGTCTGGATTCTTACCAATGGCAACGTAGAAATCTTGCCGGAGCTTGGGAGAATATAACTGTAGGAGGTAACGACTCTGTGCTCTCTGTACAAAGTTCGGATTTTCCGGTAAATCAGCAAGGTATTCAAGCTCCGGAGAACGACTTTAAATGTATAATGACATCATGTCTTGACCCTACAAAACCTATTACTTCATATCTGCAAACAACGGTGAAAAACAAAAAGCCATACATTGCTATTGACGATTCTAGTATGTGTGATGGTACCGTTATAGTTACCGATCGTAGTCAATGTTTCAGTGTTGACGATCCAACGGATGCTGTAGATACCTCATTATCGGTATGGAACTTTGGTGATGGTTCGCCACTGCAATAT
>JAFWBF010000044.1 GCA_017507285.1 Bacteroidales bacterium
ATAGTATGGAAAGCGACGACCTACCTTGTCAAACTTTTGTACCACAGCATATACCAGCTTATACAATGCATCAGACACAAAGAGCGGCATCTTGCCAATATCTTTAATATTTAACTTTTTATTGATATGGCGGTTTACAAAGCTATTTACAAAGAAGTTGTACATTGAGGGCGCCAGCACCTCAACTCCTTGCTCTGCCAACCATTCCAAAACATTCTTGTGGCTGAACGAATTGTATTTGACGTATATCTCGCCCACCACACCTATAACCGGCAAATCGTTTCGATGTTCGATATTGGCGTTAAATTCGTCTATGGCTTGATCAAACAGTTTGAGCAACCCTTTGTAGTCGCGACGAGCCACGTATGGAAATGCTGCTTCTATATATTTATAACGCAACTCTTTGGCTTTGCCTTTTTGCTTTTCGCGTACCACCGAGGCATAGTACAGCTTGGTAAGACAGTCGGCATACAACAGACCATAAAAAGCTATAAGTATGTTGCCTTTGTATTGCAAGTTAAATCCCGGCTGCTCGTTCATCATAGTACTACCAAAAGCAACCGATATTACAGGCACATTTTTAAATCCTGCCGCTATAAGAGCATCTTTTATAAGGGCTATGTAGTTCGAAGCTCTGCACTGCCCTCCCGTTTGGGTAATACCTATAGCCACTTCGTTGAGGTTATATTTACCACTTTGCAAGGCTTTTATCACACTACCCACCACTATAGTGGCAGGATAGCACACCTCGTTGTTGGCATACTTCAGCCCCAATTCGGCAGCTTCGTTATCGCCCATAGGCAGGTTTTCGAGTTTATAACCCATAAGGTCGAAAAGCGAAGGCAAAAATTCCGAATATCCTTCGGCAAAGTAGGGCGCCAATATGGTGCGATGTTTCTCCTGTTCGGTAAAGATGGGCGTACGCTCTACCGGCAACGATATGGTTTGATGCTTGCTGTACTTAAGACTCTCTACCAGCGAGCGCACCCTCAACCGCAACGAACCTATATTGTTTACATCGTCTATCTTAAGCAGCGTAACGCTTTTGCCTCTGCGTTTCAGTATCTCGTTCACCTCGTCGATAATAAAAGCGTCGGGACCGCAACCAAACGATGTTAGCTGCACAAAGTGTATATTCTCGGTAGTGGTAGCCACATAATGGGCGGCACGCATCACACGGTTGGGATAAGCCCATTGCGATATGGCGTTGACCTCGGCAAACACTTCTTCGTTTGAGAACAATGCCACATTTTCGGTAATCACGTCTATACCCATATCCGATATTGTGTTGGCTATTTTGTGTTGTATCAGTGGGTCTATATGGTACGGACGGCCACAGAGCAGTATCACCATGCGGTTGTTTTTCTTGGCCTGCTCTACTATATGGCGGTTTTCTTCGGCCACCGTAACCACATAGCGGTTTTGTTCTTCCAAGGCTTTGCCAAAAGCACGTGTGGCCACCTTCTTATCCACACCTATCGACATTAGGTATCCAACACACGATTTGGCCAAAAGCTTCTCGTCGTTAAATGCCACCGTAGGCGAATCCAAAGGTATGTTATAATGGAACTCTGTATCTATGGAACTTTTTATCACATCGGAATAGCCGGTTACAACGGGACATATATAGCTGTTTCTTGCCTTTTTACTTTCCTGTTTGTCAAACACCGTGTAGGGATATAGTATTCTGTCTACCCCCTTTTCCACAAGGTCCATCACATGGCCGTGCATCAGTTTGGCCGGAAAACAAATATTGTCCGCCATAATGGAACGTATACCTTTTTCGTAAAGACTATTGGTCGACGTTCGCGACAATATGGGCTTTATGTTACATTCCGACAGCAGTGTGAACCAAAACGGATAGTGCTCATACATTATC
>JAFWBF010000045.1 GCA_017507285.1 Bacteroidales bacterium
AATTCGCTGGCATTTGCACCAGCGTATGTGGTCATTACCGTTACGTATGGCATATCCATTTCAGGCATTTGGTCGATTGGGAGTCTCGAAAGCGAAAACACTCCCAATATAGCCACTGCCACAAATATAAGAGCTGTGGTAATAGGCTTATTTATCGCGGTTTTATATATACTCATAGTTTATTATTAGATATTTTGGTTAGAAAATTTATAGCATTATCAACAGATAAATTGACTAGTAGAAAACTGTTATTATTTATTTACGACATCTAATTTTACACCATCTACCAATCGAGCTTGTCCTGATATTATTATCTGATCGCCTTCGCTAATTTCTTCCGAAACGACCTCTATGCGGTCGTCGAAACGCTGACCCAAAGTTACATCAACACGTTTAGCTACTCCATTATTGTTCAAGAATACATATCTGTTGTTGGAGCCTTGTAGTTTAAGTACTGCGTTGTATGGAACCACCATTGTCTCAACCTCGCCGATAGCCAACCTTGCTTTGGCAAACATACCCGGACGAATCTTTTCGCTACTGTTGGGTATTTTTACTTTGGCTTGGAATGTATGGCTGGCAGCATCAATAGTAGGATATACAATCTCTATAGTTGCAGGAAATACTTCACCCGGATATATATCAGAAGTAACATCAACACTCATACCTTTCTTTATCAATGGGAAATAGCTTTCGGGTATGTTTATGATGGCTTTCAAAGTGTTTATCTGAGTAAGGGTAAGTATAGGAGCACCGCCATAAAGCTCGCCATCTTCGTAATTTTTGGCTGCTATCACGCCCGAGAATTGTGCTTTTACAAAAGTATTAGCTTCCAAGAATGTTTCGGATTGTTTCAATTGATCTAACTGAGCTTTGGTTTGGTCGTACACTTGTTGCGACACACTACCACTTTCTTTCAATGCCTCTACACGGTTAAACTCGGTTTGTATGCTACCAAGATTTATGCGAGTTGTATTTAATTGGTTTTGATCCATACGTATAAGCAACTGGCCTTTGCTTACTCTCGAACCTACTTCAACGTATATATGTTCTATTTTACCGGTCAATGATGGAGCCACACTCATAGTTTCGTAGCCTTCCAATGTTGAAGAAAGTTCCAATTCGCGAGCTACTTTTTCTTTTGCCAGTGTAAGGACCTCTACTTTTTCTATCTTTTCGGTTTCTACAGCTGTATTGGCTGTTTCAGTTTTTCCACCACATGCTACAATAGCACCCATTGCAAGGGTTATGGTGGCAATCATTGTCAATCTCTTCATCTTTTTGTATTTTTATATTACTTGTTATTCATTAAAGTTTCTAATTCTATTTGAGCATTAAGCAGTGTCATAACCGATTGTACATAGTTACTTTGTGCTGTTATCAAGTTGTTGCTGGCATTAGTAACGTCTAGGCTCGACGACATACCGTATTTATATTTATTTAAAATATTGTTGAACACACGCTGCGACACTTCAATATTTTCGGTTTGATTTTCATAGTTTTCCAACGCCGACACCAAGTTGTAGCGCAATTGGCGTTCTTGAACAAAAAGTGCATCTTCGGTCGATGCCACAGTGTTCTGTATCTTTTGATAATTAATCTTTGCTTCAGCAACTTTGGCACTGCGAGTACCACTCGAGAAGATAGGCAGACTTACAGAAGCACCTATCATATTAGGCGGAGTCATGTTGAATCCTGCATCTTTGCCAAAATAAGTAAGTTTGGAGTAGTTGTAGAATGCTGTTACTGTTGGCAAAAACTCCATCCATGTCATGGTTATTTGGCGTTTGGTAAGTTCTTCGCTCTTCTTAAGCAATTGATAATCGTAGTTTCTGTTGATGTCAAACTTTTGAAGTAAAAGCGCCTTTACATTATCGGTATTTAATATATTGTTTAGTGTACCTGTAAGTTCTATTTTGGTATCAACAGCGGCACCCAACTGCAATTGTAGTGAATTATACAACATCTCCAAGCTACGACGAGTGGAGTTTATATTGTTTTTCATCGAGTTTACTTGTATCGAAATCTGGTCGGCATCCACTTGTTCTGCGGCACCAGCTTTGACAGCATTGATAGTGGTACGCTCCAAATTTTGAAGGTTTATCAAACTCGAATCTAACAATGATACTGTTTTTTCCATCACCAATATAGACAAATATACCGAACGTACACCTTTTGAAATAGATTGTTCGGTTTGTTGCTTGGTAATATCGGCCATTTCAATTGATAAGTTTGTAAGCATTGTACCTACAACTTGTGCACCTGTAAGTGCTACTGCTGCCGACACGCTGAAGTTTCCGCTGGGGTTCATAGGTATGGCCATCCCCATCATAGAAAGTTCATAACCGCAGTAGTTTTGATAATCAAATCCGGCACTCACCTGAGGTAACATAGTAGATAATGTTTGCCATCGAGCGGCCTTTGCCCGTTTTACATCTAACGAGGCATTTTTCAAGTTTCGATTGTGCTCTATGGCATATTGCTCTGCTTCTTCAACCGAAAGACGCAAAGTTTCTTGAGCATTAGCAATATGGCCTGACACAAACAAACTGAGAAGTCCAATTAAAATTACTCTATTATACATTTATTTATACATTTATTTATATTGTCTTGTTTATTTTTCTTTCTTATTTTTAGCAACATATTCGTTATACTCTTCGATGGCTTTGGGCGTGGCCATACCTCGCAAGTATACAAACAATGTATGTTCTATTATTTCCTCCTTATCATAGTCATTATCAAAAAATATTTTGCCACATATTATGGAGTTTATCATCTCCGACAGCATAATTATAACAATATCGATATTTACATCATTGTAAATATAACCCTTATTCTTGGAATCATTCAGATGTTCCTTCACTATGTTGGTTATCTTTTCATTTCTAGGAACAAAATAATTGTCATACACATCGGGATAATATTTGGAAATATCTCTTGTAGTAGCACATCGTAATCTAAACGATTCTGAGCTGTGAAGGTCTGAAAACATCGATAATGTTATAAGAAAGTTGTCGTGCAAATCATTTTTAAATTGCTCTATCGAATCATCTTTCTCTATAACATGGATTATACATTTTTCCAAAAGTTTTTCTTTGTCTGAGAAAATCTCATAGATAGTTCTTTTGGAAATACCCATTTCTTTGGCAATAATATCCATAGTTATCTGCCGACAACTACTTTTGAGAAGCATATTCGATGCAACTTCAACAATACGTTTACGTACAATATCTCTATTTGTATTTTCCATGCTTTTTGTATATATATTATGCCTTTTATTGCTCTTACGATTTGCAAAAGTAACAAAAAACTTTCAATAATCACCAATGTTTTCCAATATAAAAGATGTTAAACAACATAACTAATTATTTAATAAGAATATATAACCTTTTATTTTTATCGAATAACGATAAAAAATACCACTTAGATAAGCATTTGTTTTCTATGGCATATAGATTTTTGGTAAAATAATAAGACGAAAGTCTTAGATATTGTACAACTTAAACTTTCGCCCTATAAAACAACAAGATAGCATATTATTTTACTTGTCTAACGACTTTAGTATGGCTACTACCAAATTTTCGATTCCTTCATATACCTGCGATATATGTGTGGCCAACATATAGCATGGCGAGGTATATACATTATTAGCCTCGTCGATAACTACATCGGTTTCGGCAGCTACTTTATGAGTAGCTCCCAACTCTTCAATATCGTTGGCAGTCGACTCGTCGTTGCCTATGGTTACACACACTTTGTTTGACAACACGCCTGCTACCACCACCGGGGCTATACATAATGCTCCTATAGGTTTGTGCATCGAATGCATATCCACAATAGCTTGTGCCACATCTTTTCGCACCTCCATATTCGGGCCGTCGACAGCATAAGTGCATAAATTTTTGGCAGCACCAAAACCTCCCGGAAATATCAATGCATCATATTCCGAAGCGTCAAAAGTTATAAGGTCTTTTATATCACCACGGGCTATACGTGCTGCCTCTACAAGCATATTACGCTGCTCATCAGTATCTTTACATGTATAATGATTAAATGCATCAAATTTATCATTAGGTGCAAATATTGTATATTGGGCTCCAAGTTTGTCTATTGCCAAAAGCAAAAGTGTGGCTTCGTGTATCTCGCTTCCATCACGAACTCCACAGCCCGAAAGTACTATTGCGATATTTTTCATAATGTTTAAAATGTTATTTATGTTTATTGTTCTACACTACAATTGATGGTTTATAACGAAATAACATACATCTTTATTGTGTAGTTTGATACTACTATAAAAAAAAAGAAGGTACACACAATTAAGTGCGTACCTCAAAAAAAATTTCAATTATTATGACAATAAAACTTATTTTCTTGATTCTTCTACAGATTCGGCTATAAGTTGGAAAGTACGTTCGATGTCGTTATCCAATCCTACGCTGAAACGTATCAAACCTTCGCTCATACCCATTTCTTTTTGAAGATCTTCGGGCACCTCGCTAGAGGTTGATTTACCGCTGTTGGAGAATAGTGTTTTGAAATATCCCAAAGATACTGCAAGGTATCCAACGCCTTTATCTTGCATTATTTCCATTATTTTGCTTGCTGCTTCGGCCGTACCCATATCTATGCTTATCATACCACCAAATCCGTAGCCTGGATTCATCATACTCTTGAACAATTCGTGGTCAACGTGTTCTTCCAATCCTGGATAGTTGTATTTAAATCCTACTTCTTTAAAACGTTTTGCAAGGTACATTGCGTTTTCGCTATGCTTTTGCATACGAATATGAAGAGTATGTAGGTTTTTAAGTATCGAGGATGAACGCATTGGGTCTAACACCGGTCCTAACAACATAGCTGTACCGTCGTTTACGTCAATAAGAGAGTTGATATATTCGGCAGTACCGCAAATAGCTCCTGCCACACAGTCGTTCTTACCGTTGATAAACTTTGTCATACTGTATACAACTACGTCGGCACCCAATTGGTATGGGCTGAATATCATAGGAGTAAAAGTATTGTCAACCAATAGGCGAGCACCGTTTTCGTGAGCTATCTTGCTTAGTTCCGGAATATTGGCAATACGAAGCAAAGGATTGTTCATTGTTTCGGTATAAAGCACTTTTGTGTTTGGACGGATAGCTTTCTTAACGGCATCCAAATCTTGGAAGTTTACGAAAGTAACTTCAACGCCCCATTTCTTTATATAGTTGTTAAGGAAAGCGAAAGTACCACCATAAGTAGTCATCGAGCTAACGATGTGGTCGCCTTGTTTTACTTCGTGAAGCAAAGCGCATGTAATAGCAGCCATACCGCTACCTGTAACCCATGCAGCTTCGGTGCCTTCCATAGCAGCCAATGCGTTGCACAACGACATATTGCTAGGATTCCAATGACGAGAATACAAGAAATAACCTTCTGTTTCGCCATGGAAAGTATCTGTCATAAGATGAGCTTTTTCAAATGCAAATGTTGCACTATCGCTTATTGATGGGTTTACGCCTCTGAAAGGGTCTCTACCATCCAACTTTTGGATATTTGTAGCTGGGTCAAATTTATTCATTATCAAATCAGTATTTAATGTTATTATATTCTTATTTTTATATTTACGATATGCAAAGTTACACATTTTTCTCGAATATTCATCTTTTTCATTGCTTTTTTATCAAAGATTTTTTGAAGCATATAGTTGGTTTAGCCATGATATACCGTCGTTCCTACGGCAATAGGGTATAAATGAAATAATGATATACTACCAATCATTAGGCGATTATATAGCCTCAAATTTTCCTCATGATCCGGTTGAATTTTCCTCGTGATGTAAATTCACCTACTACGTGATGTAGATCAATCTACATCACGAGGGATTTTAGCAGCCGTTATTGCTACTTTGCTTTTTGCAGAAAATTACATCCAAAATGGGGTGGGAATGAAAAATATTTATGGGTTGGATAAAACCAAATTACACCCGCCGTTGAATTGATTTTACCGTTGGGTATTTTTCATCAGACAACTAGCAAATGATATTTATCAGAAAAAAAACGAAAGGGATAAATATGATTAACCTCTACAATCCTTTCCGCTTAGTATCCTATAGTGATAAAAAAAAGATGTATCAAACATCGCTGATGACACATCTTATTCTCTGTAGCGGGAGCCGGATTCGAACCAACGACCTTCGGGTTATGAGCCCGACGAGCTACCTCTGCTCCATCCCGCATTGTTGTTTTGACGTTGCAAAATTACACATTTTTTTTGTCTCTGCCAAATATTTTTTTCCTTTACTGTGCATATTTATCAAAATAAAAATGAATATCAAAGGTTTATAATAGTAATTATTTTTATTTCCTACCCTTATTTAAGTCTAAAAAATGTGGCTTTTTGGCAAGCTAAAACACATTTTTGCACCTCAAAATAAACAAAAAAAGCAACTAAGCCAATAAACATCTATTATTCAAGAGCTTAGTTGCTTTTCAGTAGATATCTTTATATCTTCGGATATGTTTGCTAGTTTATTTTGTCGAATCCCAATATTGGTCTCAACACTTCGGGTACTATTATTCCATCGGGAGTTTGATAGTTTTCTAGTATCGATGCTACTATTCGGGGCAATGCCAATGCACTGCCGTTGAGGGTGTGTACTAGCTGGGTTTTGCCATCTTTATCCTTAAATCTACACTTCATACGGTTGGCTTGGAATGTTTCGAAGTTTGACACCGAACTTACTTCCAACCATTTTTTCTGAGCAGCACTATACACCTCAAAGTCATAAGTCATTGCCGAAGTAAAGCTGATGTCGCCACCACATAACTTAACTATACGGAACGGCAGTCCCAGATTGGTTAGCAAGCCGGCTACATAATCTTTCATAGTTTCTAGTTGGGCATACGAGCGTTCGGGGTGTTCTATCACCACAATCTCCACCTTGTCAAATTGATGTAGACGGTTAAGACCTCTTACATCTTTGCCATAGCTACCGGCTTCGCGTCGGAAACATGCCGAGTAGGCTACATGCTTGATAGGGAATTGGCTTTCTTGCACTATCACATTGCGATATATGTTGGTAACAGGCACTTCGGCAGTGGGTATCATGTAGTAGTCGTCGGCCGGCATATAGTACATCTGGCCTTCCTTGTCGGGCAGCTGACCTGTACCCAACCCCGAGGCTTCGTTGATCATCAACGGTGGCTGTATTTCCAAAAAGCCTTCGGCGACAGCACTATTCAAAAAGAATGTTATAAGCGCACGTTGCAGTGCTGCTCCCTTACCTTTATACACAGGGAAACCGGCACCTGTTATCTTATTGCCCAATTCAAAATCTATAATATCATATTTCGCACACAATTCCCAATGGGGTACAGCACCTTCGTGCAATGTGGGAATCTCACCAAAGTTGGCTATTATTTCGTTGTCATCGGCGGTTTTTCCCTTTGGTACCGATAGATGAGGGGTATTGGGCAACGATATTAGTTTGGCGTTAAGCTCTTGCTCGGCGGCCGCAAGTTTCTCATCAAGTTCTTTTTCGGTTGCTTTCAGTTCCGATGTGCGTTGCTTTTTCGCATTGGCCTCTTCGGTCTTTCCTTCTTTAAAAAGCTTACCTATTTCCTTGGCTATAGCATTAGCTTCGGCCTTTACAGTATCGGCTTTGTGTTGCAACTCACGACGAACATTATCCAACGAAAGTATTTCTTCAACACGAATTTCGGCATCATAAACGTTTTTTATAAGCAAACGTTCTATGGCCTCACGTGTATTTTCTCTCAAATATTGTAACTGTAACATATTATATCTTAAAGTTTTATTTCAATTGATAGTATTATCTACGACACTACAAAAATACAAAAATATTCGATAACTTGCATATTTATATTGTATACTGCAGAATATTTTGGAAAAAAAGAGTAATTTTGCAGTTTATAAATTACAATGAAAATGATAAGAAAGAGAAGATTTATACTGATAATTATGAGTTTACTGCTGAGTGGCAACGCTTGCAATGCTCAGTATTATTCGCCCGAGGATGTGGAACTACGCAAAGAGATAGGCCAAATGCTAATGATAGGATTCAGAGGCACCGAAGTTACCACAGGCAACACCATTTGCCGCGATATTAGCGAATACAATATAGGAGGAGTAATACTATTTGAATATGATGCACCTTCACAAAGCCGACCACGAAACATAACCAACCTATTGCAAGGCCAAAAGCTATGCCGCGGATTACAAAAGTTGGCCAATGGCAACCTATTGATAGCCATAGATCAAGAAGGCGGTAAAGTAAACCGTCTGAAAAGCAAATATGGTTTCCCCGAGTTCGTTTCGGCCAAGACTATGGGAATAGAAAACAACTCGCCATACACAAGAGAATGTGCCAACCTAACTGCCAAAACTTTGAAATCGATAGGTATAAACCTAAACTTTGCACCTTGTGTGGATCTTGATGTAAACCCCAACTGCCCTGTGATAGGCAAATTGGGACGTAGCTTCTCGGCCAACCCTATGATAGTAATAAAACATGCCCGATTGTGGATAGAGGAGCATAACAAGCTGAAGGTTATATCATCACTAAAACACTTTCCCGGCCATGGCAGCTCGCAAACAGACACCCACCTGGGAATTGCCGACGTAAGCAACTCTTGGACCGAAACCGAACTTATCCCCTATCAAGCTCTTATAGACAGCCAAATGGTGGATATGATAATGACATCACATGTGTTTAACGCCCAACTGGATTCGGTGTACCCCGCCACACTGTCGAAAAAAATACTTACCGACCTGCTGCGCAACAAAATGGGTTACAACGGTGTTATAGTTACCGACGATTTGGCTATGGGCGCCATGACCAAGCACTACTCTTTGGAAGATATGCTTGAGCTGGCCATACTTGCCGGTGCCGACATACTTTGCCTTTCCAACAACGGAACCACATACGACCCCGACATAGCACCCAAGGCCGTACAAATAATATACAACAAGGTGATAGACGGAAAAATATCGCGCGAAAGAATACACCAATCATACGTGCGTATTCAAAAACTTAAAAACAAAATACAATAGACACCATGAAAACTACAAAACTATACGCCCCTCTCCTACTCGCTGTTCTGTTCACCGCCCCTTCGATGGCACAATACACCGCTGAATACTACGGACTGAAAGGAAAAGTAAAAAAGGTTTCAACCCAAGTGTATACAAACTCCGATGAATTGCCAATACACAACAACACAATAGAGTTCGACACCATGGGCCGACTAACATACCAGATGGACAATACCATCCATATAGCATATCATTACAGCTCTACCGCATCATTGCCCGATACCATTACGAGCAACAACAAAACCATTGCGATAGAATACAACCACCTAAACCAAAAAATTGCAGAAACGGAATATATAGACAATATGGCAGTAAAAAAAGTGGAAACAACCTACGATACAAGCACCAACACCCAATATCAAACAATAATAGCACTACCCGAAGGCCGTAAAACCAAAGAGATAATAAGCATATACGACCAAGACGGATGCAAAATAAAAGAATGTACATACACCTTCGACACTCTATTCAACGAAGATAAAACACTCCAAAAATCAATATCGTACATATACGACATGGAGTCGAACCTGCTACAATACATACAATATACCTACAACGACGAGGGTGTGGACACCCGAACCGTGGGCAACTACAACAAACACGGCAAACTTAAAAACGAAACATCATATACCGCCGACGATTTCCCGTTCAGAACCACCAAGATTGACTATGACAAGCGTGGCAACATAACGAAGAAAACAATAACCTTTGCCGAATACGACGAGGTGATTAAAACCTCATACTCCTACAAATACCAATACGACAAGCAAGGCAATTGGACCTTCATGACATTCATGTATAACGGCAAGGAATATACCACCACCCTACGCCAAATATCGTACTACGAATAATATAACACATCTATGAAACAATACATAATAGGAAAGGCCGCCACCATGTTTCCAGCAACATAGTAGCAGTCTTTCTTTTTTTGTGCATGTTTGTCTGCTTTTAGCCAATGGCTATCTCTTTGGGTTGTGGTTTCTTTTCCACATGCACCACCTTTGGCAAAGCAATCTTCAGCACACCGTTTTCCACCTTGGCAGTAATCTTTTCTTTTTCGACATTCTCCGGCAGTTCAAAGCTACGGAAAAACTGTTGGGTCGAGAACTCACGGCGAAGGTAGTTTTTCTTTTCGTTCTTATGCTCGGTTTCGGTTTTCTTTTCCATAGATATATTCAAGCAGTTCTCGTCGACCTGAACGTTCAAATCCTCTTTGGTCAAGCCCGGCACAGCCATCTCCATATCATATTCGCTGTCGGTTTCTATAACATTGATGGCGGGAGTTGCCGTTACCTTCTTGTATAGATTCTTCACCCAATCGTCGTTCAAAAAATTATCAATCAATGTAGTGGAAAACATTTCCTGTGGTCGTTTTGCTAATAACATAGTACAAATTCTCCTTTCGTTTGTTTTGTTGGTTTATAAAAAAAATCCGTGCTTCAGTAGCAAAGCACAAAATTAAAACAAACGAAAGGAGTAATAGTTTTAGAGTGCCATCCGTCGCAATACATCCGTTGCCGAGGCAATAGACTTGACCTTCCCAAATACCAGCGACAACTTATCTTTGTTTTCTTTGAGATAACATATCTTTTGATTGTCCTGCACAAAACGAATCATATTCATAAAAGCCGGCGACTTATAGAAACCGTTATCTTGGTTAGCCACAAAGTAGCATATCATTGTTTCGCGTTTCAGCACCAATTTTTCTATTCCCAAATCCTTGGCCATACGTCTCAGTTTTATCGTTTCCACCAGTTCCTTGGTAGGCATAGGCAGTGGTCCGAAGCGGTCGGCAAGGTTGGCAGTATAGGTATCCAATTGCTCGTCGGTTTCCAAATCATTAAGCTCTTTGTATAGCACCAGGCGTTCGGTTATATTGGTTACATAGTCGTCGGGCAGTAGCACCTCCAGGTCTGTTTCTATGGTACATTCTTTTACAAAGGTTTTTTCTTTGGCTTTCAGCTCGTCGGCATAAAGGTCTCTAAACTCGGTAGTCTTCAGCTCGTCTATAGCCTCGTTCAGTATTTTGTGATACATATCATAGCCTATCTCCGATATAAACCCGCTCTGTTCGGCTCCCAATATATTTCCGGCGCCACGTATGTCCAGGTCTCTCATAGCTATATTAAAGCCGCTACCTATTGTAGAAAACTCTTCGATGGCTTTGAGTCGTTTTTGAGCTTCGGGAGTAAGGATGTTGAACGATGGTACAAGGAGGTAGCAGTAAGACTTTTTGTTGCTGCGTCCCACCCTTCCCCTCAGCTGATGAAGCGCCGAAAGGCCAAAGTTTTGAGCATTGTTTATTATTATTGTATTGGCGTTGGGTATATCCAATCCGTTTTCTACTATGGCGGTTGATACCAGCACATCGGTATCGCCGTTTACAAAGTCAAGGAGCACCTCTTCCAGCTTGGTGCCCTCCATCTGCCCATGCCCTAGACCTACACGGGCGTCGGGTACCAGCCGCTTTACCATTCCGGCCATCTCCATAAGGTTCTCCACCCTATTGCTCACAAAAAAGACCTGTCCACCGCGCGACATTTCGTGCATTACGGCATCGCGTACGGCCTCTTCCGAAAAGAGTTGCAGCTCGGTGTGTACCGGCTGGCGGTTGGTGGGCGCTGTGTTTATTACCGATAGGTCTCTGGCACCCATAAGCGAGAACTGCAAGGTTCGGGGTATGGGAGTAGCCGTAAGCGTAAGGCTGTCCACATTCACCTTCATTTGGCGGAGCTTTTCTTTTACACTTACACCAAACTTCTGCTCCTCGTCTATAATAAGCAGTCCCAAATCCTTAAACTTAACTTTCGAGTTTGTTATGGCATGGGTGCCTATAAGTATATCTATCTTACCCTTTTCAAGGTCGGCGTATATTTGGTTCTTTTCCTTGGTGGTTCTAAAGCGGTTTATGTATGCGATATTGCATGGCAGTCCGCTCAGGCGGTCAACAAAAGTATTGTAGTGTTGGAGAGCCAATATTGTTGTAGGCACCAGTACAGCCACCTGCTTGCTGTCGGCCACAGCTTTAAAAGCTGCCCGTATGGCCACCTCTGTTTTTCCAAAACCCACATCGCCACATATCAGCCTATCCATCGGCACCTCCGATTCCATATCGGCTTTTACATCGCGCGTGGCTTTGTATTGGTCCGGTGTATCTTCGTATATAAACGACGACTCCAGCTCTGTTTGCAAATACGAATCGGCCGAAAAGGCAAAGCCCTTCGATGCCTTACGTTCGGCATAGAGCTTTATAAGGTCTTTGGCAATATCTTTTACACGCTGTTTGGTTTTCTGTTTCAGCACCTGCCACGACGATGAGCCCAAGCGGTTGAGCGTAGGGGCGTTTCCCTCCTTGCCCACATAGCGGCTTATCTTGTGGAGGCTGTGGATACTTATGTATAGCACATCATTATCCTTATACATCAGTCGGATGGCCTCCTGCTGCTTACCGTTGTTGTCCACCTTTTCCAAACCTGCAAAACGCCCCACCCCATAGTCTACATGGGTTACATAGTCGCCGGGTTTCAGCTCAAAGAGCTCTTTGAGCGTAAGGGCTTCGCGAGAATCCGAAAAATCCTTGACCTTATATTTATGGTAGCGTTCAAATATCTCGTGGTCTGTAAAGCACACCGCCTTGTTGGCATCATCAACAAAGCCGTGTGAGAGCGAAATATTCAAAAACTCTACCATCAGCCCTGCCGAATCCTTAAACTGGTCAAAAATCTTGTCCAACCGCTTTTGCTGATGAATATTTTCTACACATATATAGGTTTTGTAGCTCCGTTCGGCATAGTCTTTAAGCTTTTGTATAAGCATCTCAAAGTGCTTGTTAAAAACGGGTTGCACCGTTGTGTCGAAGGGCACTATCTTTGCGTCGTTAAAAAAGAGCGTATTGCCGTATTCCACTATATGTAGGTCTAGTATGTGTTTCAAAAATTCGTTGGCCGTGGTGTATAGCTCTTCAGGTTTTTGGCGTTCTATGGTGGTATTTATGGTTTTGTATATCTGTTCGGCTTCTCGGTAGCCATCCTCTATAGTATCGGCAGTAAGCATAAGATTGTCTACCCATATCACATCTTTTTCCGAAAGGTATTCCACCAGAGTTACCTTGTTTTCCACCCGACGCACCTCCTTGGTTTCGAGGTTGGGTATGAGGGTGATATTGTCCAGCAGCTGGAGCGATAGCTGCGATACGGTGTCGAAGGTACGCAGCGACTCCACATTGTCGCCAAAAAGCTCTATACGAAAGGGATGCTCGTTGGCAAACGAATATACATCCACTATACCGCCCCTTACGGCATATTGCCCCGGCTCTACCACAAAGTCTACCCGTTCAAAGTCGTACTCCATCAGCACATCCATCAGGAAGTCTACACTCAGCTCGTCGCCCACCTTCAGCTTGATGGTATTTTGGTTAAGCGTTCGTGCCGACACCACTTTTTCCGACAGCGCCGCCGGATAGGTAACAATAATGGGGCTCTCGCCGCTGCCAAGCCGCTTTACGACCTCCGACCTTAACAACACATTGGCGTTATCAACCTCTTCGGTCTGATAGGGCTTGCGATAGGTGGTAGGAAAGAGTAGCACCTGCTTTTCGGCCAACACCTTGTCGGCCTCGCCAAGCAGTGCCTCTATGTCGTTCATAAAATAAAAAGCGGTTTCTTTGTCCGAAGCTATAAAAAGGTTTACCACATCGGTGCTGCGCATCGAAAACAAAGTTCCCAACACTGCGGGCAATGAGCCCGATAGGCCTTTGAGCCTTGTGCGACTCTTGGGCACCTCTATATCCCGAAACAGCGCACCTATTCCGGCCTTCTGATTATAAAAATCCAATATCTTTTCCATCACCTATCATATATTCGATATTTCTTATTACCAAAGGGTTAGCAATACCATCTTAGATCTTGTACCTTGGCTTTTACCGATGCAAATTTACGCTTTTTTATCCAATATGGCAACCTGTTTTTGAGCCTCGAGCCATCAGCCCGCCACCGTTCACACCATACCCTCTCACTTTTTTACGTGTAAAAAAATAAAAAAGTAAAAAAGAGACCGCAACCGGCTGCCGCACGAGCAGTTGTCTCGTTGTCTTGGCGAAGCCTCCGTAATTCCGGCACACCCCAAAAAACAGCTATATTTTGCACAGTTAATTAGAAAAAATCTAATTATCTATGCACAATTTTACTGTATTTATTCCGTTATTTGTTGTACTTGGTATAAATATACATAGATAAAATATGGAGACAACATTAAAACAATTTGGTAATATACCCATAACTACCGATGTATTAGTATCGATACTAGGTGATTATAAAGCACCATTGCAAAAGATAATGATGATGGAACGCAGTGGAGAACTATTGCGTATAAAACGCGGATTATATGTAGTATCGCCAAATATATCAGGTTATAACATTTCCATGTCTCTTATTGCCAACCACCTCTACCCA
>JAFWBF010000046.1 GCA_017507285.1 Bacteroidales bacterium
ACTGCTTCCAGATACTCTTGATTCGTGCTATTATAAAATGTTGGAAATTTTAGATGTAATTAATCATGAGATTGAGTCGAGGATATATTACTTTGACAGCATAGATTGGAAAAGTAATCAAGATTATTATGAACTCCTTTTCAATAGAAAAAAAGTTCAATTTTTTATTAGGGGAAAGGTACTTATTGTTACCTAGGTTTGTCATTATAGTCGAGCATATATAAAACAAGGAATAGAAAGAAATATGAAAAGCAATAAAACTCTAAAAGAACAAAAAAATGCAATTATTCAAAATAATTCCGTAATTTTGCACCTCGAAAACAACCGAAGAATATGCATCAAAACTATATAAAATATAACACCGAAACACCGCCAAAATATCCCAAAACCTTTACCGGGAAAACTTGTTCTCTATCGTTTCGTTAGCACTACACTTGCCGCACAAATTCCTACGGAAACATTATCTCAAAGCCACCGGCTTTGCTTCATGCTTTTGTGCTATCGCAAAGCTAACCGCACAAATTCCGTTGGAAACGCTATCAAAAAGCCACTTTTAGAAACCGCCTACAACCAAAATATTATGACAAATATCTGAAACACTTGTCGTTAAAAGCTCTTTTGGAAGTTTCTTTAAATTTCTAATACTACAACAAAGCATTCAACTCCATTCCGCCGAAACCATAAAGCGTCGTCGGTACTATTCATCACGCCTTTTTATTTTATTTTTCAATGATATAACCAATTGGCAACAAACTTCAACATTCGGTTATTTCCAAACTATTTCAAAGAACTCACCCGTTTGCCGATAGGGGATTGGCGATTTTGTTGTGCGAAGTGTTTTGCGAGGTTGTAAGAGAGATGAGGTAGAAGCAAAAACATTTTCGTTCAACGTATTACCCAAATCACACTTTTCGGTTTGATTTTGCAAAGATACGAATATCCGAAATATCACTTTACCGTTTTGTCCTGTTTTGTCCTGTTTTGTCCTGTTTTGTCCCGTTTTGTCCACTTTTTGTTTGTAATAAACTGAATTACAATGGTGATTTTTTCGACAATTGGGCTTTGAGTAGTGAGCAGTGAGCAATGGGCTTTGAGCCGGCAACTGCCTTAGCTTCGCAGACTACAAGTCCACAAGTGGCTGCCGCCCCACTAGTTGTCTCGTTGACTCGTTGTCTTGTAGTCTTGGTCTGAAATCGCGGCGACTTGTCAGCACCTCCGTCCGCCACCACTCAAGTATCCCCCTTAAGTATTCCCCTTTAGGGGGAATACGGGGGATACGGTGGTGAGGCGGGGCTGACAATGTCGAAGTTCAATTTTTAGCTTCGCTCACGCTCCGCAGACTACGAGACCACAAGTCTACAAGTGGCTGCCGACTATGCTCAGCCGGTGCTTCGCAGACTACGAATCGTGAGCCATGAGACGTGAGCCGGTTACCGCCGGCCTTTGGTCTTACGACATTTGTCGTCAGTCTTGCTTCAGCCATGCAGTTTACGATGTAAAAGTCCCATGGTTTTGACCCGTAAACCGCACACTTTCGACCTCTAAACCACACACTTTTGAGTGTCAAACCGCCACTTTTTTTTCGAGAAAAATTTGGTGGTTTGAGAAAAAGGTCGTACCTTTGCAAAACTTTCCTAGAGGTAGAGAATGGCGTTGCAGGATGATTTAGAGGTTGATATCCGGCACGGTAAGAGAACCATTCGAGGTACAAGAGAGATGTTTTTATTTGAGCTATTGAGCTTGAGGCTTCGAGCCAGGGTTTTGTGTTTGCCGGGCAAGAGATATTTTTTCAATTGTAGGGTTTTGGTTGTTACTGTTTGTTGTAGTCGGTTTGGGTAATTTACGAAATTGCAAGAAATCCAAATTCCGGTTCTTTCTGCAACTTTGCAATCGAAACCATGCGGTTTACAACCCCAAAGTGCATAGTTAGAGGTCGTAACTATGACACTTTTGACCACTAAACCGCATAGTTTTAATGTCTTTATGTGTGCCTATTGAGATATTGATATAGGCAACTTCTAAAAATTCCACGTTCTATGAAATATCATCGTGAAATAAAAGAACTTTTGTGTGCGTTGCATTGTTGACTGCATCGATGTTACTCAGGCTCGGAACAGCTAATGCTTAGGCATTGCTCTTCGGTCCTTAATGCGTCGACGTCCCCCTAAGTCTTTCTATTTCTTTTTCAATAGCATATCCCTCTATACTCAATCAAAAGAAAGTAGAAATCATCCTAGAAAAATTCGTAAATCACCTGCAAAGCAATTGTTGAAATTGCCTTATTTTCTCGACACAAAAATATTCATCCGTTGCATTATTGACAAATTAAAAAGCAGTGTTCAAAAAATAATCGACAAATATGGCCTATTATTCGCAATAAATTCGTACTTTTGCAAAAAAAATAAACCATCTATTATGTTCGAAAATTTAAGCAACAAGCTAGAAAAAGCGTTTAAAGTATTAAAAGGAAAAGGCTCAATATCAGACATTAACGTAGCCGAAACAATGAAAGAGATACGCCGTGCATTGCTCGATGCCGACGTTAGTTATCCTATTGCAAAAGAATTTACCGACAAGGTAAAAAGCCAAGCTTTGGGTATGAATGTACTTCAATCGGTAGAGCCCGGACAAATGATGGTAAAGATTGTCAAGGACGAACTTACTAAACTTATGGGTAGCGAAGCTGTGGACATCAACATCAAAGGCTCGCCTGCAATAGTGTTGATAGCCGGTTTGCAAGGTTCGGGTAAAACCACCTTTTCGGCCAAACTAGCCAACTACCTAAAAAACAAAAAGAATAAAAGCGTTATGCTTGCTGCAGGCGACGTATACAGACCCGCTGCTATAAACCAGCTGCAGGTATTGGGCGAACAAATAGGAGTGCCGGTATATGCCGACCTTGAAAACAAGAACCCCGTACTTATTGCCGAACGAGCACTGAAGGAAGCCAAAGACAAAAACATACAGGTACTGATTGTGGATACTGCCGGCCGCTTGGCAGTAGATGAACAAATGATGGACGAGATTGCAGCTCTGAAACGTAGCTTGAACCCACAAGAAACATTGTTTGTTGTAGACTCGATGACCGGACAAGACGCTGTAAACACAGCCAAAGCCTTCAACGACCGTTTGGACTACGACGGTGTAGTACTTACGAAACTTGATGGTGATACCCGTGGAGGTGCCGCACTAACAATACGCTATGTGGTGGACAAACCAATAAAATTTATAGGTGTAGGCGAAAAAGTTGATGCCCTTGACGTGTTCCACCCCGAACGTATGGCCAACCGCATACTGGGAATGGGCGATATAGTTTCGCTGGTTGAACGAGCCCAAGAACAATATGACGAAGAAGAAGCCCGCAAACTGCAAAAGAAAATTGTAAAGAACGAATATAACTTCGAGGACTTCCTTACACAGATAAATCAGATAAAGAAAATGGGCAACGTCAAAGACCTATTAGGAATGATACCCGGAATGGGCAAGATGGTAAAAGATGTAGAGATAGGCGATGATGCTTTCAAAAGCATCGAAGCCATAATAGGCTCAATGACACCCTACGAACGTCGTAACCCATCAGTAATCAATGGCAGCCGCCGTATGCGTATAGCCAACGGTAGTGGCAACACCATTCAGGAAGTAAATCGCCTTCTGAAACAATTTGAAGAAACACGCAAGGTGATGAAGATGGTGAGCAGCTCCAACGGACGTGGATTGAGCAACATGATGCGTAAACGCAGAAGATAAACGCTCGGAACATACAAGCCGAATAAACAAAACTTGAACAAAGGAATATAAATCAAATACTTAATACATTTTGGTATGTCGAACAATATAAGTACTAAACTAATTGACGGTAAAAAAATTGCAGCCGAAATCAAAAGTGAGATTGCAGCCGAAGTAAGACAAATGGCAGCCGAAGGCAAACGTTGCCCCCACTTGGCAGCCATATTGGTTGGCGACGACGGGGCCAGCAAAACATACGTTGCCTCAAAAGAGAAAGCCAGTAGCGAAGTTGGCTTTACATCATCGGTTTACCGCTATCCCGAAACTATAAGCGAAAAAGAACTACTCGAAGCCGTTGACTTCCTAAACAACGACCCCGAAATAGATGGTTTTATAATACAACTCCCCCTACCCAAACATATAAACGAAAGCAAGGTGATAGAAGCCGTAAGTCCAAGCAAGGACGTTGACGGTTTCAACCCCGTAAATGTAGGAAAGATGATATTGGGATTTTCCACTTTCTTGCCTGCCACCCCTTTCGGAATACAAATGCTACTAGAGCGTGCCAACATCGAAACAGTGGGCAAACACTGCGTGGTATTGGGACGTAGCAACATAGTGGGTACCCCTATGGCTAATATGCTTTCGCGCAATGCCGCCAACGCCAACTGCACCGTAACGGTATGCCACAGCAAAACTCAAAACCTAGCCGAAATAACACGCCAAGCCGACATACTTATAGTGGCAATAGGCAAACCATTCTTTGTTAAGGCCGACATGGTGAAGGAAGGAGCCACAGTTATAGACGTAGGCATACACCGCATCGAAGATAAAACCACCGAAAAAGGCTACCGAATAGTAGGCGACGTGGATTTTGACAACGTTGCTCCAAAATGTAGCCATATCACTCCTGTGCCGGGAGGAGTAGGACCTATGACAATAGTGTCGCTACTATCAAACACCCTAAAAGCATATCGAGAAAACAATAAAAAGTGAATTGTCAAGGATATATAACATTCTGATATAAGAGCAATAGATTATAAGCTATGGTAATGGACGAAGATATGCTTCCGGTGATGGAAGAGTTTTATAGTTTGCAAGGCGAAGGCTACCATACCGGCGAAGCTGCTTACTTTGTTCGTGTGGGTGGTTGCGATGTGGGATGCTACTTTTGCGATGTAAAGGAGGCATGGGATGCCGCCATACACACCCCCACCAACGTGACCAACATAGTAGAACGTGCCAAACAAATGCCGGCAAAAGCAGTAATAGTAACCGGTGGCGAACCTATGCTGTACAATATGAATAAGTTGTGTTCACTGCTTAAAGAGGAAGGTATACGTACTTTTTTAGAAACATCGGGCACATCGCCACTAAGCGGAATATGGGACTGGATATGCCTTTCGCCAAAAGAAAACCTACCCACACTACCCGAGTTCTACAAAGAGGCGGGCGAACTAAAAATGATAGTTTGTCACGAAAACGACTTTGAACGTGCCGAATACCACGCTAGCAAGATTGCCCAAGTGAACCCAAAATGCAGGCTATACCTGCAACCCGAATGGTCCGAACGAAAAAAACTAACTCCTCTTATAGTGGAGTACATAAAGAAAAATCCTAAGTGGAAAATATCGCAACAGACACATAAATACATCGACATACGATAAAAAAACTTAAGACTACAAGACAACGATTAGCACTAAACTCGACGACTTGTAGTCTTGTTTGTCTGTAACCGTCAGATTATATTAAAAAAATATATAGTTATGAATTACGAGTTATACATTGATTACAAGTGGTACTTTTTCCTATTCTGCATATTAGTTGGTATAGGCTATGCCTTATTGTTATATTTCCAAAACAAAAAATCAGCACTCTCTACCAAAGTACGTATAGTGTTGGGAGGGTTACGTTTTTTGTTCGTATCGTTGTTGGCATTACTTCTACTATCGCCACTTGTAAAACAAAAAATCACCAACAAAGAAAAGCCTATAATAATTGTAGGGCAAGACAACTCGTCATCCATAATGCTATGCAAAGACTCTTTGTATTACAAAAACCAGTACCTTCCTGCCCTCCAACAAACCATTGCCGAACTAAGCAACGACTATGACGTACACACATACCTATATGGCGAAACAACACGCAACGCCAATGATATAACTTTTTCGGACAACAAAACCGACATATCGGAATTTATATCCTACATCGAAAAGCAATATGAAAACCGCAACGTTGGTGCCATAGTACTTGCCAGCGACGGCATATACAACAGCGGAATGCTACCTACCAACAGCCTCAACAAAATAACATCGCCAATATACACCATTGCAATGGGCGACACCTCGAGCAGGCTCGATGCTATGATAAACCACGTAAAATACAACAAACTTGCATATTTGGGCAACAAATTCCCATTGGAAGTAAGCATAAAAGCCCTACAACTAGACGGGGAAAACAAGAAGCTGACCATTGCCAAAGACGGCAAAATAGTGGCCGAACGCAAAATAAAATACAACGGCAACAACTTTTCGACTACCGAACAATTTGCAATAGAAGCTGACAATAAAGGATTGCAACAATACACAATAGGCTTGGAAGCAGCAGACAACGAAGTTTCGACCAACAACAACCGCCGAACAATAACCATTGATATTATAGACAACAGGCAGAAGATAGCCATCGTGGCCAACAGCCCACACCCCGACATAGCAGCTCTGAAACGCTACATTGACGACAACGAGAACTACGAAGTAAATACCTTTTTGGCCAAAGACTTTAAAGAATCACCGGCAAACTACAACCTGGTAGTTGTGCACCAACTGCCATCATCCAACATAAGCAACAACGAAGTGATGGCAAAGATAATGGATGCAAAAGTGCCGGTACTATTCATAATAGGCGAACAAACCAACCTTGCCAAACTGAACAACCTAAAAGCAGGACTACAGATATACTCAAAGATAAACAAAACCGACGAGGCTCAACCGCTGTTCAACAAAGAGTTTACACTATTCACCTTCGACGAAAATACCTACAAGGCAATAGAACAGTTTCCACCCCTATGCATACCTTTTGGCGAATACCGCACAGCCACCAACGCCCAAAGCCTGTTCACCTCCAAGATAGGAACATTGGCCGGCGGCAACCCAATGATATGCTTTGTGCAGATGCACGACATAAGATATGGTTTTATTGTAGGCGAAGGAATATGGAAATGGGCTCTTGCCGACTATAGGGAACACAACACACACAACAACTTCAACACCCTTGTAGACAAAACTATTATGTACCTTTCGCTAAGGATAAACAAAGATAAGTTTAACATCAACGTTCAAAACTCGTATACCGACACCGAACCAATAGTGTTTGAAGGCGAGCTATACAACGACAACTACGAACCCATCAACACACCGGAAGTAACACTAACCCTTACCACTCCCGATGGCGAAAAGAAAGAATACCACTTTAACCAAACCAACAACGGCTACCACCTAAACATAGGCAGCATGCCCGAAGGCCATTACACCTATACCGCCACCACTACCTACAACAATAAGCAGCTTGCCACTTCGGGTGCCTTTGTGGTAGAAGCCACAATGCTGGAAGACATCAACCTTGTGGCCGACCACTCACTGCTCAACACCCTAGCAGCCAAAACAGGTGGAAAGCTGCTACAGCCCACCGATATAAACAACCTGCCTACACTACTGAAACAACGCAACGACATCAAAAACATTATGTACACCGAAGAACGGTACAGCGAGATACTGAATATGCCTGCAATATTTATAATAATAATCCTACTGATTGGAACAGAATGGATAGCACGCAAATTCTACGGCGAACTATAGCATACAATAATCATCATTGATAATCATAATAATCGTATGCCAAAACTAAGTTTGAAAAACGAGATAGTACGCAACTGCACCACTCTGCTGTCCGGAACGGCAGTGGCACAATGTATAACCTTTTTGGCATACCCCATAATTGCACGCCTATATTCGTCCGATGATTTTGGACTGTACACCACCATACTCAGCTATATAGATATATTGGTGATACTGTCTACCGCCCGTTACGAGCAGGCTATAATGATAAGCAAAGACCCAAAAGAGATTGCCGCCATCGTGAAACCATGTCGCAGGCTGTGCCTCGGCACTACGGTGCTGATAGCTATAGCAGTATGTACCATACTTGCCATCAACAAGGCTTCGAAATTGGATATACTTATACTCTTTATTCCCCTACTGGTATTCTTCAACGGCCAATACCGCATATATCTCCTACTGTTTAACAAATACAAGGAGTTTAAGCAAATAGCCTTTTCCGATATAAGCACCAAC
>JAFWBF010000047.1 GCA_017507285.1 Bacteroidales bacterium
ACATTAAAAAAACCAGCCAGACTTATAGTATATCATGGGTCAAATATAAAACTTGACACAACATTTTCATCAAATATAGGTAGTGCGGTATTCAATACTAGTTTTTTGGTAGGTGAAGACGATTTGGTAAAAGTAAAATTGCTTGACAATTCGTTATCCAATCAAACCACTTTTGGAAATATTGTTTGTAAACCTCATTATACATTTATACCTTTAAATAGTAGTAGCATTATAAAAGACACTGTGGAATATGATATTCCTGCTTGTTATAATGTAAAAACAAATATCGATTCGATATACACCAAACTATTTGGTCCACTTTATCGAGGATGGGGACAGTTTACCTATAATCATAGTAATCATGATACACTTATAAACATTGCACATCTTGCATTATCCTGTTTATCGAGTTCCGATATAGATACATCCGGCTTTAATAATATCGATACATCAGCCATGTCATTTGACAATTTCAACACCTTGGTAGATGAAGCGGGATTAGGATCGGTATCTACCAATGCCAAATACTATGCTATGGAGCCCAATAGCAAACATTGGTTATGGTATGGACCTTCCAATGCAACGCTTGTAACATCAAACGGAATGTCCAATACCATACGCACTGATATTTTCAGCACCATGGAAGAAATTGAAGTAGACAGAGATTGTCCTGCTCCTGCAGATCCTAATGTAAGAGTGCATAGCAAAACATCTAAGTCATCGAATTTCAATAGGAATTATTCAGCAAGTTTTGATATTATTCGAAATATAGGTTATTCTAGAAGTACCGGTCATAGCAAAATCATAGCCGACTTTATGGATATGAATGGTGACCGCTATCCCGATCCTATAGGCGAAGGGGCAATACAATACACCAAGCCATCGGGTGGATTGGGGACAAAAATTTGCGAGTATGCAGCATCTACTTCCGATGCTACAAGTAGCGGAGGTCTTGAAAAAGGTGGTAGCATTGTTAATGCCGCTTATCTGCATAATAGAAAAGGTCAGATGTCGAATCGTAGCGAAGCTATAGGACATATTTTGGACAACACCAGTCAAAGTGGAACAACCGGTATAGGCGAATCCGAAGAAATACTTATTGACGTCAATGGCGATGGATTGCCCGACAAAGTTTATAAAAATGGATATGTAGCATTAAATTGGGGATATCTGTTTGTGCCGGCAACAACTTGCTGGTTCAATGGATTCAACAGAGAAAGCTCATTTATAACAGGAGGATTGGGGTATAATGATAATTTCTTTTCCACACAATTTAATGTATGTCAATTCAGTGTCGGTGGTGGTTTTGGTGCTAATTATTCTCGTAACAAAACTCGGAAAATGCTTATTGACATTAATGGCGATGGATTGCCTGATAAAGTAACTGAAAATGGCGACACTATTTATGTACATTACAATATAGGATATGGAGTATGGAGTACTGATATGTCAATGGGTATTTCCGATATAATCAAAAGCCATAGTCTGTCGGGAAGTATCAATATTGCCGGTACAGCCGGAGTGCCGCTTTTTGGAACAAAGGCAACTGTAACTTTAAGCGGCAGTGCATTCAATCCATCGTGCAATATCGACAAAGTGCAGATAGCAGACTTTAATAATGATGGATTGCCGGATTTTGTTACTTCCGATACAAAAGGTACAATTAGAGTTCATTATAATCAATTGGGAGGTGTAAATCTCCTTACCAAGGTGACCAACCCAATGGGTGGTACTATAGATATAAACTATAACCTTACAGAGTCGTCAATAAAGAATCCCAATCGTATGTGGGTGATGGATAGCGTAACCGTTGATGCTAAAAATACGCCTGTGGGTGACAGCCTTATGAAAACAAGTTTTGAATACTCCAATCCATATTACGACCGATATGAGCGTACAAGCTATGGCTTTGAAAAAGTAACCACACGCCAATATAAGGGTGATAACACAGTGTATAGATATACCGAAGAGTGTTACAACAATAGTACCTATGCCTTGAAAGGTAAGAAAAAGAGCGAAGCCTTATTTGACGGCAGTGGTAAAAAATATACCGAAACGCTCTATGATATGGCTATATTTAATCCAGAAAACAAGAATGACTATGTTGACAGTTGCTCAGAGTGGGTAGCACCTGTTATTACATCCGAGATACACAACTTCTACGAAGGACAAACTACCGTGCAGCTTACCACCATGATAAGCTATGAATACGACAATTATAGAAATATTATCTATTACCGTAATTGGGGCGATACAATAGGTACTATTACTACGGATGATGTAATAGTAGATATCACTTATTACACAAACAGACCCAAAAATATGGTTGGACTGAAAAGTGGTTTTACAGTCAGCAAAGCAGGCAGTGGAAGTACACTGATGCGGAAATATGATTTTAACTATGATACATCGGGCAACCTTACTCGGGAACGAATATACAAGAATAGTACTTCGGTAGAAGCTGTTTATAATATGACATACGATAATTATGGTAATGTACTGACCTTTACCAAACCTGCCGATGAAAACGGAAACAGACCGCAATATACCTATGTCTACGATACCTATACACATACTTATCCGACCTCGATAACGGATGCTTTCAATCTAACTGCAACAGCTACATACGACTATCGTTTTGGCGTGCCTTTGAAAAAGACCGACCCAAGTGGGGATAGTGTGGTATATACCTACGACTATAGAGGCAGAACCAAAACAATAACAGGACCGAAAGAGTTGGCAGCAAACAAACCGTATACCATTCGCATGGAATACTATCCTACAAACGGAATAGGACAAGGTAAATATTTTCATGGATGGAATACACCATTTGCTCATACATTCCACTATG